>NZ_JBZSYN010000182.1:0-8378 GCF_058622915.1 Thermohalobaculum sp.
CGCATGCCCACGTGTTCGGCCCGGCGGACCGCTATCCCTACGGTGCTGACCGCAGCTACACGCCGCCGGACTCGCCTTTGTCCGAATACATGACACTTTTGGACACGCTCGGGCTCGAGCGCGGCGTGATTGTGCAGCCCAGCGTCTACGGGACCGACAACCGGGCCACGCTCGACGCCTTGCGCGCCGAGCCCGAGCGCCTGCGCGCCGTGGCCGTGGCGGGCGCCGACATCGGCGACGACGAACTCGGCGAGATGCACCGCCTGGGCGTGCGCGGGCTGCGTTTCAACCTGCTGTTCCGCGGCGGCGTCGGGTTCGACTCCGCGCGCCGCCTTGCCGAGCGGATCGCGCCCCTGGGCTGGCACCTGCAGTTCCTGCTCGACATCTCCGAGTTTGACGGCTTCGCCGGCCGGCTGGCGGAACTGCCGGTCGACAGCGTGATCGACCACATGGGCCACATGCCGGCGGCGAAGGGCATCGACCACCCGGGCTTCCGGGATCTCCTGGCGCTCGTGCGCGAGGGGCGGACCTGGGTCAAGTTGTCCGGCGCCTACCGGCTCTCGGGCCAGGACCGCCCGCCCTATGACGATGTGCGGCCGATGGCCCGCGCGCTGATCGAGGCGCGCCCCGACCGACTTGTGTGGGCCACTGACTGGCCGCACCCTGCGGTGACGCGGCCGATGCCCAATGACGGCGTGCTTCTCGACCTTCTGGCGGACTGGGCCCCCGACGCCGAGATGCGCCGACGGATCCTGGTGGAGAACCCGGCCGCGCTTTACGACTTTCCGGGCGGCGCGCGGACCCGGCCATGATGACTCCGGTCGATCCGCCGTTCTGCGCCCCGCCCCGCCCGGAGCCGACGCGCCCGCAGGCCCGGGCGCCCACCGGGGCCTGCGACACGCACGCCCATGTCTTCGGACCGGCGGCGCGCTATGCCTATTCGCCCGCCCGCGGGTACACGCCGCCGGATGCGCCGCTCGAGGCCTATCTCGCCATGCACGAGGTGCTCGGCATCGCGCGGGGCGTGCTGGTGCAGCCGAGCGTCTATGGCACGGACAACCGCGCCATAATCGATGCTGCGGCGCGATTGCCCGACCGCCTGCGCACGGTGGTTGCGGTGGACGCCGAAGTCTCCGACGCCGAGCTATCCCGCCTCGATGCGGCCGGGGCGCGGGGCATCCGCGTCAATCTGGCCGACAAAGGGGGCATGCCGTTCGCCTCGCTCGCCGAGGTCGAACGCTTCGCCCGGCGGCTTGCGCCCCTGGGCTGGCATGTCGAGCTTCTGGTGCACGTGCATGAGATCGACGACATGGCGGCGCTGTTCGGGCGCTTCCCGGTCGATGTCGTGATCGGACATCTGGGCTACATCCCCGCCGCGCGCGGGGCCGGCGATCCGGGCTTCCGGGCGCTGCTGGCGCTGATGGAGGCCGGGCGCTGCTGGGTCAAGCTGACCGCGCCCTACCGGCTCACCGCCCGGCGCAGCCTGCCCTATGACGACGTGGCGCCCTTCGCCGCGGCGCTGATTTCGGCACGGCCGGATCGCGTCCTTTGGGGCTCCGACTGGCCGCATCCGCATATCCGCACCGCCACGGAGATGCCCGACGACGGTGCGCTGTTCGACCAGTTTGCCGGCTGGGCGGGGGACGAGACGACGCTGCGGCGCATCCTGGTGGAGAACCCGGCGCGGCTCTACGGCTTCGACCGAGCCCCGTTTGTCTCAGCCCGGCAGGTTGTGCGGCAGCCACAGCGCAAGCTGGGGATAGGCGATCAGGATCCCGATGATGACGAGCAGCGTGACCACGAAGGGTGCTGCGCCGAGGACGACATCGTAGATCTGCCCGCGCGGGCGCACGCCCTGGACCACGAACAGGTTGAACCCCACCGGCGGCGTGATCAGGGCGGTCTCGATCAGCAGCATGACGAAGACTCCGAACCAGACCGGATCGAAGCCCAGGGTGGTGGCCACCGGGGTGATGATCGGCACGGTCGCCACCAGCATGGACAGCGATTCCATGAACATGCCGAGGATCAGATAGAACACGGCGATCATGATGATCGTGGCCGTGGGCGAGAATCCGAGCGAGGTGATCAGCCCGGTTACCTTGCCCGAGAGGCCGATCGAGGTGACGACGAAATTGACGAAGTAGGCCGCGATCAGGATCGCCATGATCATCGCGGTGGTGCGCATCGTGCCCTCGAAGACGTCGGCCAGCATGCGCAGGCTCAGGCGCCGGCGCACCGCCGCCAGCGCAAACGCCGCCACGACCCCGAGTCCGGCTGACTCGGTGGGCGTGGCGACACCGGCATAGATCGAGCCGATTACCACGATGAAGATCAGCAGCGGCGGCAACAGGTCCGGCAGCGAGCGCAAGCGTGCACCCCAGCTCGTCCGGATCGCCCGGCCGCCCCAGCGCGGACGCAGCAGGCACGCCGCGATGACGGTGAGCATGAAGAGCCCGGCCAGCAGCACGCCCGGCAGGATGCCGGCCATGTAAAGCTGCGGGATCGAGGTGTTGGTGAGCGCTCCGTAGACGATCATCGGGATCGACGGCGGGATCAGGATGCCGAGCGTCCCGCCGGCGGCGATGGTGCCCAGATAGAGCCGCTCATTGTAGCCGTATTTATCGATCTGGTCGATGGCGACGGTGCCGATGGTCGCAGCGGTGGCGACGCTCGAGCCCGAAACCGCGGCAAACAGCGTGCAGGTGCCGATGTTCGAATGCATCAGCCCGCCGGGCAACCATGACAGCCAGTGGGTCATGGCCGCATACATCCGCTCGGCGATGCCCGAGCGCAGCAGGATCTCGCCCAGCATGACGAAGAGCGGGATGGCGAACAGGATGAAGTTGGTCGAGACCGACCACGCGGTCTCGCCCATCGCCAGGCGCAGCGGCAGGAACGAGTAGAGGTAGTCGAGCGCCAGCGCGAGCAGCACGAGCCCGGACGCCACCGGAATGCTCAGCGCCAGGATGGCCAGCAGCAGCAGGATCGCCGTCCAGACCACGTGCTTCTCTCCCTTGCCCCGCTAGCCGTCCTTGTAGCGCTCCTGCTCCTGGACCGCCTCCTCCAACTCCTGCAGGGCCGTGCGCGAGCCCAGCAGGCGATGCACGTCCTCGACCCGCCCGGTTGCCAGCGCGATCAGCGCCCGCGCGAGCAGCAGGATCATCACCAGCAGGAAGAAGGCGAAGCCGGCGAGCCAAAGGAACTGCGGAATGGCCAGGGGCGTCGCCAGCGGCGTGAGCGACCGCGAGCCCAGCACCGCCGACTGGTGGAAGATGACCCAGCCCTGCCATGTCAGGAACCCGGCGAAGACCATGAAGGAGAGGAGTGCCAGGATATCGAGCAGGGCGCACAGCCGCGTCGGCAGCAGCACATAGAGCGAGTCGATGCGCACATGGCCGCGGTCGAGGAGCGTGAGCGCGAGCGCCCAGGTCGTGCTGATGGCCAGAACGTAGCCGGAAATCTCGCTTGCGCCGCCGAGGGTCGCGTCGAAGATCTTCCGCATCAGCACATCAGTGGAGATGATGAAGGCGGCGGCCGCGACGATGGCGCCACCGAACCAGGCGCCGCCGCGGGAGGCCATGCGTGCCAGACGAAGCAGGCGGTCCATGTAGGGGGCGCCGTCAGGTTGCGGAATGTGAGGGGCGGGCGCCAAGGACGGTGACCTCCGCGCCCGCCGCCGGCATCAGAGCTTGTCGAGCGGGATCTGCAATCCGACCACCTTGCCGACCGTCTCGTTCCACTTCTTGGCGCAGTCCTTGCCGCAACGCTTGCCCCAGTCGACCAGCACGACGTTCTCGAGCAGCTTCTTCTTTAGCGCCTTGTCCGCAGCGGTGATCTTGACCAGCGTCATGTTGCCCTTCTTGCCCAGCGTGCATTTGCCCTTGCCGGTGTTGCAGTTGACGCCCTGCTCGGTCGCCTTGGCCCCGATCTTCCACAGCGAATCCTCGAGCTGGCCGAGCTCCTTGGTCATGAAGTGCTGCAGGTCGGGCGAGAAGCCCTCCCAGCTCTTCATGTTCGCGCCGGTGTACGAAATCGACCAGCCCACCGTGATCGGCAGCAGGTATTTCGAGACCTCCGGCCAGCCCGCGGTGTTGCCGCTGAGCGTGCCGGTCAGGGCGCAGTCGACCACGCCGCGCTGCAGGGCCGGAACCACCTCGGGGAAGGCCATGGTGATGGTCTCGCCGCCGACGGCGCTGACGAAGTCGGCCTGAGTCTTGTTGAAGACGCGGACCTTCTTGCCCTTGAGGTCCTTGAGGCCGGTGATCTTGTCGCGGCACCAGAAGACGATCGGCGGGTTCGGAGCCAGCACCATCAGCTTGGTGTTGAAGGTCTTCTTCATCGCCGCGGCCATCACCGGCCGCCAGGCCTCGCAGGCCTTGCGCGCGGTCTTGATGTCGCTGGTAATGCCGGCGAGGTCGCAGCCCTCGAACACCGGGTCGTCGCCGGCCATCTTGCTGATGTCCGAGGTGGCGAAGTCGGCGACGCCGAGTTGGGTCATGTGCAGGATCTGGAAGTCGTTGATGCCCAGCACGTCCATGTTGTTGTAGTCGACCGTGACCTGGCCGTTCGAGTCCTTCTCGATCTTCTGGGTCCAGAACGGCTTCTCGACGAGCTTGGTCTGCGCCAGGTTGCTGAAGTAGCCGATGACCTTGAGATGCGTCTTGGGCAGCTCGGCCGCAGAGGCAGAGGCCGAGACGACCGCCACCGCCGCCGCAAGCATGACGGATCGCTTCAGGAACTTGGTCTTCAGCTGCATGTGTTTCCTCCCTGGGGTCGCGGCGTCGATATGCGCCGCACATCCTCTCCCGCCTCTTCGCGAGAGCATTGGTCTTGTCCGCCCTTCGCAAGTGGGCTGCGAATTCGTTGAAACTGGTATAGGTGTCGGGCATCCGCCGCGTCAACAACCCGGTCCGCCGCGCGGTCCGGCCGCACCAGCGAGGCTCGTCGATGAACAAGTCCCAGGTCCTGCCACAGCCGAGCGGCACCATCACGGATCCCCGGGCGGCGCGCCGGGCGATCCGCGACGGCGCGCATTGCGCGCACACGGCAGGCATGGCGCCCGGCTACGTGCAGGGAAACCTCTGCGTGCTGCCACGCGACTATGCGGACGACTTCTTCGTCTACTGTCAGCGCAACCCCAAGCCCTGCCCGATCCTCGCCGTCTCAGACCCCGGCGACCCGCACCTGCCGGCCTTGGCCGCCGACCTCGACATCCGCACCGACGTGCCCAGCTACCGCGTCTTCCGCGATGGCGAATATGTCGAGGACCGGCGGGACATCCGCGATCTGTGGACCGACGACATGGTGGCCTTCGTTCTCGGCTGCTCGTTCTCCTTCGAGGAGGCGCTCATCGAGGCCGGCGTGCCGCTGCGCCACATCGCGCAGGGCACAGGCGTGCCGATGTATCTCACGAACATCGAGACAACCCCGGCCGGCCCCTTCCGCGGCCAGCTCGTGGTCTCCATGCGGCCCTTCACGCCGGCCGACGCCATTCGCGCGATCCAGATCACCTCGCGCTTTCCCAACGTGCACGGGGCGCCCGTGCATATCGGCAAGCCCCGGCTGATCGGTATCGAGGACATCGACCGGCCCTGGGTCGGGGACCCGACCGAGCTGCGCGAGGACGAGCTGCCGGTGTTCTGGGCCTGCGGGGTGACGCCTCAATCCGCCGTGCGCCAGGCGCGCCCGCCGCTGTGCATCACGCATACGCCGGGCCACATGGTGGTGACCGACCTGCGCAATGCCAGCCTTGCCGTACTCTAGATCCGCGGCGCCGCCGTGGCCTTGACCGCGGTGGCCTGCCGGCACCAAGCTCGATCGGGCTGCGAGGCCCAGGGCGGCAGTGCGGGGATCCTATGACCAAGACAAACGATCACGGCCTCGCAAGGGGGCTGACGAACTACGGCGACCGGGATTTCTCGCTTTATCTGCGCCGGTCCTTTGCCGCCTCGATGGGCTACTCGCGCGAGATGCTGTCGCGCCGCATCGTCGGCATCGCCTACACCGCGTCCGGCTTCAACAATTGCCACCGGCATTTCCCCGAGCTGCTCGAGGCTGTGAAGCGCGGCGTGCTGGCCGCCGGCGCGCTGCCGATCGAGTTCCCCACCGTGTCGCTGGGCGAGGTCTATCTCAACCCGACCAGCCTCAAGTTTCGCAACCTGATGTCGATCGATACCGAGGAGATGATCCGCGCCCAGCCGATGGACGCCGTGGTGCTCATGGGCGGCTGCGACAAGACCGTGCCGGCGCAGCTCATGGGCGCGGCCTCGGCCGACCTGCCGGCGATCCAGCTGGTCGGCGGGCCGATGATGACCTCCCGGCTGGGCGAGGAGCGGCTTGGCGCCTGCACCGACTGTCGCCGCTTCTGGGCGAAGTACCGCGCCGGCGAGATCGACGCGGCGCGCATTGGCCGGGTCGAGATGCGGCTCGCCACCACCGCCGGGACCTGCGCGGTGATGGGCACGGCCTCGACCATGGCCTGCCTCGCCGAGGCGCTCGGCATGTCGCTGCCCGGCACCGCCGCGATCCCGGCCGTGCACGCCGACCGGCTGCGTGCCGCCGAAGCCACCGGCGCCGCTGCCGTGCGGCTGATCGACCGGCCCATTCGGCCGAGCCAGGTGATCACCCGCCAGTCGGTGGAGAACGCGCTGCGCGTGCTGCTGGCGCTCGGCGGCTCGACCAACGCGATCATCCATCTCGCGGCGCTCGCCGGCCGTCTCGGCATCGAGCTGCCGCTAAAGCGGCTGAACGAACTTTCGGACACCACGCCGGTGCTGGTGAACCTCAAGCCGGCCGGGGCGCACTACATGGAGGACTTCTTCTATGCCGGCGGCCTTGGCGCACTGCTCAGAGAGCTGCGCCCGCTCCTCAACCTCGACTGCCTTACGGTCACCGGCGAGACCCTGGGCGAGCGCCTCGATGCGCCGGCCGAGCCGGTCGACCGCGGCGTGATCGCCAGCGCCGCCGAGCCGATCGAGGCGCAGGGCGGGCTCGTTGCCCTGTTCGGCTCGCTCGCGCCCCGGGGCGCGATCCTGAAGCGCTCGGCTGCCGACCGGCGCCTGTTCGAGAAGGAGGGCCGGGCAGTGGTGTTCTCCTCGCTCGAGGATCTCGCCGCGCGGGTCGACGATCCCGATCTCGACATTGCGCCGGACGATTTCATGGTGCTGCAGAACGCCGGGCCGGCCAGTGCCTCGGGCATGCCCGAGGCCGGCTACCTGCCGATCCCGAAGAAGCTCTCCGCCAGGGGCCTCAAGGACATGGTCCGCATCTCCGATGCGCGCATGTCCGGCACCGCCTTCGGCATGATCGTCCTGCACGTGACGCCGGACGCGGCCGCGAGCGGCCCGCTCGCGCTGGTCCGCAGCGGCGACCGGATCCGCCTCTCCGTGCGCGAGCGCCGGCTCGACCTGATGGTCGAGGCCGCAGAACTCGACCGGCGGCGCGCGCAGCTCCCACCCCGGTGCGACACCGCGACGCTGCGCGGCTATGACAGGCTCTATGCCGAGCAGGTGCTGCAGGCCGACCAGGGCTGCGATTTCGCCTTCCTGCGCCACGCCTCGGCGCGCTGACGCTGCATGCGCCTCCCCGTGCGCCCATCAGTCCGGACAGGCGCCTCGGCCACCGCCGCGGCGCACGGGAGAGCCTTATGAGCCTTGCCTCGGAGACCTCGCTCGTTGCCAAGGTGCTGTGGTCGGCCGCGATCGTGCTGGGCCTCTCGGCGATCGCCGAGCGAGTCGGCACCCGGGTCGCCGGCGTCCTCTCGGGGGCGCCGCTCAACGCCGTTCTGGTCTATTTCTTCGTCGGCCGGGACCTCGGCACGGATTACGCGGTGACGAGCACCCCGCACGGAATCGCCGCCTTTACTGCCACGCTTGCCTTTGTGCTCGCCTATCACCGCGCCTCTGTGTGGTTCACGCGCTTTACGGTTCCGCTCAGCGCTGCGGCTTCGGTGGCGGTATTTGTCGCAGTCGCCCGCGGGCTGGTGCTCGTGCCCTTCACGCTGGCGCAAGCCACCGCCATGACTGTCTGCTTCATGGCCCTGGCGATCTGGCTGTTCCGCAGGATCGAGTTCGCCAACGTGACCAGGCCGGTCCGCTACACGGCGCGTCTCATCCTGTTGCGCGCGGGACTTGCGGCATGCCTGATCGTCGGCGCCATCACGCTTGCCGAACTGCTTGGGCCGCGCTGGACCGGCGTTCTGGCGGGCTTCCCGGCGACCCTGTTGCCGACGCTGCTGATCATCCATCTGACCTACGGACGGGCAAGCACGCATGCGATCATCCGCAGCTTTCCGGTCGGTATGGGCTCGATCATCCTCTACATCCTGAGCGTCAGGTTCGCCTTTCCCGCCTGGGGCGTCTATGCCGGCACGACCG
>NZ_JBZSYN010000183.1:0-6494 GCF_058622915.1 Thermohalobaculum sp.
ACGGCGGCGTAGATCGGCATTCGGTTGACCAGCCCGCCGAAGGCGGCGATCTCGCGCGTGTGCATGCGGTCGTAGATGACCCCGACCACGAGGAACAGGGCGCCCGAGACGAAGCCGTGGCTGAGCATCTGGAACACCGCGCCGTCCACGCCCTGCTGGTTGGCGGCGAAGATGCCCATGGTGACGAAGCCCATATGCGCCACCGAGGAGTAGGCGACGAGCTTCTTCATGTCCTCCTGCATCAGAGCCACCAGCGAGGTGTAGACGATGGCGATCACCGAGAGGGTGAAGACGAAGCCGCTCATCACGTCGGAGGCGACCGGGAACATCGGCAGGCTGAAGCGCAGGAAGCCGTAGCCGCCGAGCTTCAGCAGGATGGCGGCCAGCACCACCGAGCCCGCGGTCGGCGCCTGCACATGGGCGTCGGGCAACCAGGTGTGCACCGGCCACATGGGCAGCTTCACGGCAAAGGAGGCGAAGAAGGCGAGCCACAGAAGCGTCTGCACGCCACCGGTGATCTGCCATCCGAACAGCGTCAGCGGGCCCGCGTCGAACTGGTGCTTCAGGAGCGACGGGATATCCGTCGTGCCGGCGTCCCAGTACATGTAGAGCATGGCGATCAGCATCAAGAGCGAGCCGAGCAGCGTGTAGAGGAAGAACTTGAACGCCGCGTAGACCCGGTCCTTGCCGCCCCAGATGCCGATGATCAGGAACATCGGGATCAACCCGCCCTCGAAGAACAGGTAGAACAGGATCAGGTCGAGCGAGGTGAAGACGCCGAGGATCAGCGTCTCCATCAGGAGGAAGCAGGCCATGTATTCCTTGACCCGCACCTCGACGGTCCACGAGGCGAGGATCGAGATCGGGAAGATGAAGGTGGTGAGCATGACCAGCGGCATCGAGATGCCGTCCACCCCCAGCTTGTAGGTCAGCCCGGCCATCCACTTGCCCTGCTCGACCAACTGGAAGCCGGGGTTCGAGGGGTCGAACAGCGACAGCGCCCACAGCGAGAACAGGAAGGTCGCGCAGGTCACCATCAGGGCCAGCCAGCGCGCGTTCTGCCGCGCGGCCGCGTCGTTGCCGCCGAGGAACGCGACCAGCATCACCGCCCCGATCAGCGGCAGGAAGGTGATGATCGAGAGGAGCGGAAGCTGTGCCATCAGTGGGCCCCCCCGGTGACGGCGAACCAGGTGACCAGGAGGGACACTCCGATCAGGATCGCGAAGGCGTAGTGGTAGACATAGCCGGACTGCACGCGCCCGGCGAAGCGGGTCAGGCGCGGGATCAGGCCCATGGTCAGCCCGTTGATGAACCCGTCGATCGTGCCCAGGTCACCGCGCTGCCACAGCGTGTAGCCGATCCACTTGGCGCTGCGCACGAAGACCAGCTCGTAGATCTCGTCGAAGTACCACTTGTTGAGCAGGAACCGGTAGAGCATCGGCTGCGCCTCGGCCCATTTCGCGGGCAGGTCGGGCCGGCGGATATACATCAGCCAGGCCATCGCGAAGCCGAACAGCATGGCGAGGAAGGGCGAGATCTTGGCCCAGACCGGGATATGGTGCGCCTCGTGCAGCACCTCGTTGCTCGGGCCGTTGAAGATGGCGGCGCCCCAGAAGCCGGCCTCGTGGTGGCCGACGAAATCGGGATACCAGTTCATGCCGGCGAGCGCCGCCCCGATCGCCAGCGCGTAGAGCGGGATCAGCATCACGTTGCCGCTCTCGTGCGCATGCTCGTGGGCGTGCTCGTCCTTCGGCTCGCCGTGGAAGGTCATGAAGATCAGCCGCCACGAGTAGAAGGCGGTCATCGCCGCCGCCACGACCAAGAGCACGAAGGCGACATGCGCGGCCTGCGAGCCGCCGGCGAAGCTCGCCTCGATGATCGTGTCCTTGGAGACGAAGCCCGAGAAGCCGATCGGCGTGCCCAGGATGGTCAGAAACGGAATGCCGACGCCGGTGATCGAGAGCGTGCCGATCACCATCGTCAAGTAGGTCATCGGCATCTTGTGGCGCAGGCCGCCCATCTTGCGCATGTCCTGCTCGTGATGCATGCCGATGATCACCGAGCCCGAACCGAGGAACAACAGCGCCTTGAACCAGGCGTGCGTGAACAGGTGGAACATCGCCGCCTGGTAGGCGCCGACACCGGCGGCGGCGAACATGTAGCCCAGCTGCGAGCAGGTCGAGTAGGCGATCACCCGCTTGATGTCGTTCTGCACCAGCCCGACCGAGGCGGCGAAGAAGGCGGTGACCGAGCCGATCACCGTGACGAAGGCCAGCGCGTCCGGCGCGTATTCGTAGAGCGGCGACATGCGGCAGACCAGGAAGACGCCCGCCGTTACCATGGTCGCCGCGTGGATCAGGGCCGAGACCGGGGTCGGGCCCTCCATCGCGTCGGGCAGCCAGGTATGCAGGAAGAACTGCGCCGACTTGCCCATGGCGCCGATGAACAGAAGGAAGGTCACCAGCTCGATCGCCGGCACCTGGTAGCCGAGAAAGCTGGTCGTGGTCTTGGCCATGTCGGGCGCCGCGCCGAAGATCACGTCGAACTGGATCGAGCCGGTCAGGTAGAACAGCCCGGCGATGCCCAGGATGAAGCCGAAGTCGCCGATCCGGTTGACGATGAACGCCTTGATCGCCGCGGCGTTGGCCGAGGCCCGCTTGTACCAGAAGCCGATCAGGAGATAGGAGGCGACGCCGACGCCCTCCCAGCCGAAGAAAAGCTGCACCAGGTTGTCGGCGGTCGCCAGCGCCAGCATGGCGAAGGTGAAGAAGCTCAGATAGGCGAAGAAGCGCGGCTTGGAGTCGTCCTCCTCCATGTAGCCGATCGAGTAGAGGTGGACGAGCGCGGAGACGGAGGTGACCACCACCAGCATCACGCCCGTGAGCTGGTCGACCCGGATCGCCCAGTCCGACTGCAGGTCGCCCGAGGTGATGAAGCGCAACAGCGTGATCGACTCGCCGCCCTGCGGGATCGAGAAGAAGGCGATCCAGCTCAGTGCGCAGATGATGAACAGGATGGTGGTCGGGATCACCATCGCCAGCCGCTCGCCGGTGAAGCGGTTGAACAGGCCGGCGATGATGGCGCCGATCAGCGGCAGGACGAGGATGGCCGTGTACATGCCGGCTTATCCCTTCATCATGTTGATGTCTTCGACCGCGATCGAGCCGCGGTTGCGGTAGAAGCAGACCAGGATCGCCAGCCCGATCGCCGCCTCGGCGGCGGCCACGGTGAGCACGAACAGCGCGTAGACCTGCCCCACCAGGTCGCCCAGATGCGCCGAGAAGGCGACCAGGTTGAGATTGACCGCGAGCAGCATCAGCTCGATCGACATCAGGATGATGATGACGTTCTTGCGGTTGAGGAAGATGCCGAAGACACCGATTACGAACAGGACTGCGGCGACGGTCAGGTAGGCTTCGAGGCCGACGCCCCCGATGGGCTGCGCGTGCGGATCCATTTTCCCCTCCCTCAGACGCCCTGGCCGGGCTCGACGTCGCGCAGCTCGACCGATTCCGCGCGGGTGCGCCAGATCTGCCTGAGCACGTTCTGCCGCTTGACCTCGGGCCGGTGGTAGAGCGTCAGCACGATGGCGCCGATCATGGACACCAGCAGTATCATGCCGGCGATCTCGAACAGGTAGACGTACTGGTCGTAGAGAATGAGGCCCAGCGCCTGGGTGTTGTGCACCGCCATGGGCAGCGGCGCCGCGGCGGCGCGGGCCTGCGGCGCGGCACCGGCCACCACCCAGTTGCCGATCACGAGACCGAGCTCGACCACCAAAACCACGCCGATCATGGCGCCGAGCGGCAGGTATTCGGCGAGACCCTGCCGCAGCGCGGCGAAGTCGATGTCGAGCATCATCACCACGAACAGGAACAGCACCGCGACGGCGCCGACATAGACGATGATCAGCAGCATGGCGACGAACTCGGCGCCGAGCAGCACCATCAGGCCGGCGCCCGAGACGAAGGCCAGGATCAGCCACAGCACCGAGTGCACCGGATTGCGCGCCAGGATGACCAGCATGCCCGACATCAGCGCGGCGGCTGAGAAGACGTAGAAGGCCAGGGCTGTCACTGTCATCCCGTTTCCTCTTCTGCGCGCCTTGGCGGCGCGCTCCTTGTTCTTCGCGTTCGCGCCCGCGCCCGGCCCGCTAGCGGTAGGGCGCGTCCAGCTCGATGTTGCGGGCGATCTCGCGCTCCCACCGGTCGCCGTTCGCCAGCAGCTTCTCCTTGTTGTAGTAGAGCTCCTCCCGGGTCTCGGCGGCGAACTCGAAGTTCGGCCCCTCGACGACGGCATCGACCGGGCACGCCTCCTGGCAGAAGCCGCAATAGATGCACTTGGTCATGTCGATGTCGTATTTCGTGGTGCGGCGCGAGCCGTCCTCGCGCACGGCCGCCTCGATGGTGATGGCCTGGGCCGGGCAGATCGCCTCGCACAGCTTGCAGGCGATGCAGCGCTCCTCGCCATTGGCATAGCGCCTGAGCACGTGCTCGCCGCGGAAGCGGGGGCTAAGCTGCCCCTTCTCGAACGGGTAGTTCACGGTCGGCTTGTGCTTGAAGAAATAGCGCAGGCCCACCCGGAACCCGTCGATGATGTCGGCCATCAGGAAGTAGCGGATCGCCCGGTCGAAGGGGATACCCATGTCAGCCTCCCACGGCGTAGCGGGCATAGCCCACCACGTCGTACCTTGCGAGGAACGCCACGAGCACCACCCAGCCCAGGCTCATGGGAAGGAACACCTTCCAGCCCAGTCGCATCAGCTGGTCGTAGCGGTAGCGCGGCACGATCGCCTTCACCATGGCGAAGACGAAGAAGAAGAACAGCAGCTTCAGGCTGAACCACAGCAGCCCCCCGGGGATGCCCGGGATCGGGCTCAGCCAGCCGCCGAAGAACAGCGTCGTCATCAGCGCGCAGATCAGCAGGATGTTCATATACTCGCCGATCATGAACAGCAGGTAGGGGGTCGACGAGTATTCCACCTGGTAGCCGGCGACGAGCTCGGATTCGGCCTCCGGCAGGTCGAAGGGCGGGCGGTTCGTCTCGGCCAGGCCGCTGACGAAGAAGATGATCATCATCGGGAACTGCGGCAGCCAGTACCAGGAGAACAGCCCGAAGCGCCCGTCCTGCGCCCGCACGATGTCGGACAGGTTGAGCGAGCCGGTCGAGATCAGCACGCCGATGATGATGAGCCCGATCGAGACCTCGTAGGAGACCATCTGCGCCGCCGAGCGCAGCGCCGCGAGAAAGGGGTATTTCGAGTTCGAGGCCCAGCCGCCCATGACGACGCCGTAGACGCCGAGCGAGGAGACCGCGAAGATATAGAGCACCCCGACATTGATGTCCGAGATCACCCAGCCGTCGGCGAAGGGGATCACCGCCCAGCCGATCGTGGCGAGCACGAAGGTCACCATCGGCGCGATCAGGAACACGGCCTTGTCGGACCCCGCCGGGATCACGACCTCCTTGAGCATGAACTTGAGGAAGTCGGCGAAGGACTGCAGCAGCCCCCAGGGCCCCACCACGTTCGGGCCGCGCCGGATCTGCACGGCGGCCCAGACCTTGCGGTCCATGTAGAGCAGGAAGGCGAGGCTCACGAGAACCGACACCACGACCGCCAGGCACTCGCCGAGGATCAGCAGGAAGATGCCGAAGTCGGTGTTCAGGAACCCGTTCATTCGCTCACTCCGCCGCCATCGCCCGGTTGCGCTCGGCCGCCATCCGGCTGAGCTGGGCCATCACCGCGCTTGCCCGGCAGATCGGGTTCGCGAGGTAATGATCGCCCACCGTCGAGCGGAAGGGCCGGTCGCTCAAGCTCCCCGCCTCGACCGGCTGCCAGTCGTTCTGAGGCACCTCGTCGAGTGCGGCCAGATGCGGGTGCGCCTCGAACAGCTGGGCGCGCAGCTCGTTGAGGCTGTTGAAGGGCAGCGTGTGGCCGAGCTGCGCCGAGAGCGCCCGCAGGATCGCCCAGTCCTCGCGCGCGTCGCCGGGCGGGAAGCCGGCGCGATGTGCCATCTGCACCCGGCCCTCGGTGTTGACGTAGATGCCGGACTGCTCGGGATAGGCGGCACCGGGCAGGATCACGTCGGCGCGGTGGGCGCCCCGGTCGCCGTGGCTGCCCTGGTAGACGACGAAGGCGCCCTCGGGCAGGTCGATCTCGTCGGCGCCGAGGTTGAAGATCACCCTGGCACCGTCGAGCGCGCCCATCAGGCCGCCCGCATGGATGAAGCCCAGATCCATCCCGCCGACGCGGGCCGCCGCCGTGTGCAGCACCAGAAGGCGCGCCCCCGCCTGCTCGGTCAGGGCCATCACGTGGCCGAGCACGGCCGCGCCGTCCGGCCGGGCCAGCGCGCCCTGGCCGAGGATGACCAGCGGCGCGTCGGCCCCTTTGAGGTAGTCGACGATCTTGCCGCGGCTTTCGCCCTGAAGCGCCTGGGGCCCGTTGCCCAGATGGCGGTGGCGGTAGGTCAGGTCGACGTCTTCGCCGACCAGCG
>NZ_JBZSYN010000184.1:0-33426 GCF_058622915.1 Thermohalobaculum sp.
CGGCGCCGGGGCCGGCAATCACCAGATCGGTGTTGCCCGAGACCGAGCCCGAGACCCTGGCGCCGAGCGATTCGGCCCGCGCCTTGGCCTCGGCGCGCGCCATCGGTTACGGCGCCCCGGCGCGCCAGCGGCTGGCCTATGACGAGCTGTTGTCGCACCAGCTTGCCTTGCAGATCGCGCGCGCCCGCATGCGCCGCGGCAAGGGCCGCGAGAGCCGGGGCGACGGCGGCCTGCGCGCCCAGGCGGCGAGCGCCTTCGGCCACCCGCCGACCGGCGCCCAGGCCCGCACGCTGGACGAGATCGCCGCCGACATGGCCGCACCAGAGCGCATGATGCGGCTGCTGCAGGGCGATGTCGGCGCCGGCAAGACCTGGGTGGCGCTGATGGCCATGCTGATCGCGGTCGAGGCGGGCGGGCAGGGCGCGCTGATGGCACCCACCGAGATCCTGGCGCGCCAGCACGCCGCCAATATCGGGCCGCTGGCCGAGGCGGCGGGCGTCGAGGCGGTCGTTTTGACCGGACGCGACAAGGGCGCCCAGCGCGCCGACAAGCTCGCGGCCATCGCCGAGGGCCGCGCCAAAATTGTGCTGGGCACCCATGCGCTGTTCCAGGAGGGCGTCGCCTTCCACGACCTGCGCCTCGCGGTGATCGACGAGCAGCACCGCTTCGGCGTGCGCCAACGCATGGACCTGGCCGAGAAGGCGCCGCGCGGCGCCGACATGCTGGTGATGACGGCGACGCCGATCCCGCGCACCCTGGCGCTCGCGGGCTATGGCGATCTCGACATTTCGGTGCTCGACGAGAAGCCGCCCGGGCGGCAGCCGGTGGACACGCGCCTGGTCTCTATGGAGCGCTACGAGGAGGTGGTCGAGCGCCTGCGCGGCGCCACCGCGCGCGGCGAGCGCGCCTACTGGGTCTGCCCCCTGGTCGAGGAGAGCGACACGCGCCCGCTGGTCGCCGCCGAGGAGCGCCACCGCGCGCTGGCCAGCGCGCTGGGGGCCGGTAATGTCGCCCTGGTGCACGGCCAGATGCCGGTCGAGGAGCGCGACCGGGCGATGGCCGACTTCCAGTCCGGCGCGCGGCGCGTGCTGGTGGCCACCACCGTGATCGAGGTCGGCGTCGACGTGCCCGAGGCCACCATCATGGTGATCGAGCAGGCCGAGCATTTCGGGCTGGCCCAACTGCACCAGCTGCGCGGCCGGGTCGGGCGCGGGGCAGGGCGCTCGTTCTGCCTGCTGATGTACGCGCCGCCCTTGGGCGAGACCGCCCGCGCCCGCCTGTCGATCATGCGCGAGACCGAAGACGGCTTCCGCATCGCCGAGGAGGACCTGAGGATCCGCGGCGCAGGCGACCTGCTGGGTACGGCTCAGTCCGGCCTGCCGCGCTTCCGCATCGCCTCGCTCGAGAGCGACCCGGCGCTGATGGCGCTCGCCCGCGACGACGCGCGGCTGGTGATGACGCGCGACCCCGAGCTCGGGACCGGGCGCGGCAAGGCCTTGCGGGTGCTGCTCTACCTGATGGAGCGCGACGCCTCGGTGCGGCTGATGCGCGGGGCCTGAGCCGTCGTGCGATCCCAGTCGGGTGCGCTCCGGTGCGCGGTCAGCATGCGCATTGCGAATGGACCATGAACATTTGTTCTAAAAATGTTCTTGATTTTTAATCGAACCAATGTAGAACATAGCAGCAACACAACGAAACACGATTCTCCGGGAGGCCCGCCATGGCCACGTTGCTCAAAGCCCGCAAGTTCGCCGTCGAGGCCCCGCGCGAGGCGTTCGTCGATGCTCTCGGCTTCGCCGCGATGTGCGCGCTGATCTTTGTCGGCTTCATGCTGCCGGCCTTCGTCTGATCCACGCCTGCCACCGTTCCAGGCGGGGACGCCCGGCCGTCGACAACCCCCGGCGGCCCCGTTGCCGCTCCCTCACGGCCAACGCCACCCGGTCCGGCCCAGCCACCTCGCCGGACCCTCCGCGTCCCCCCACTGGAACGCACTGGGCCGCCTCCCGAAAGGGCAGGCGGCCCTTTTTTCGCTCATTTTTGCGACTCGGCAAGCCACTGCGCAAAGCATCCGCCAGACGGGATCCTGCTCTCGGCGCCCCGCGCGCGCTCGCGGGCCCAGTAATCGAGGCGGGCGCGCGCCAGGCGACGCACGTCCTCGCGCGCGGGGACGGAATTTCGCCACCCATCCTGCGGAATGACCACCTCGAGCGGCGAACCGATTTCGGCCAGCCCAAGGAATACACCGGTATGCTCGAGCCCGGAAAACATGCACGCTTCGACCGCCTTTGCGCAGTGCGCCTCGCAGATGCGGAGCAAAGGCGTGAGATAGGTGCCGCGGCGGGCTTCCGCGACCAGCAGCGCGCCCGCTGAGACCCGCTCGGCCGGTGTCGGCGGAGGCGAGCGTGGCACGGTGCCTCTGACCCAGTCGAGGGTTGCCACCAGCCGGTCATAGGTCCGGTCGACGAACGTATCCCCGGCCGGCGTTTCTCCCGCCCAACGATTGCGCCAGCTTTGAAACATGAGCGCCACGAGACGCTTGCCGCGAAATGCCTGGCGGAATTCCGCCTCCTGTTCCGGCCCCCATGGCGATCCGGTCCATCCCTCGGTCCAGTATGCGGGCGCCGAGCCAGGCGGTTTTTGTGAAACCTGGTCAGAAAACCAACGTGTAGCCCAAATGTAACCCTGGCAATAATCGTCGGCCGTGGCGATCTCATCGAGAAACTCCGCCACGAACGGATGTGTGGTTAGGAACTTCAGGCCAGTGCGCAGCACATACTCCCTTTCACCCGCGGCAACCATGCGGCGCGCATAACCAATCCATGCCACGGGATCCTGTTCCTCGCGGACCCGTCCCCACTCGGTAATGAGTGGGTTGTCCCGCAGGTCGTCCGATATCGCCCACGACATTGGCCACCGGCTTGGACGCCCATCGGGAGAGGGGTCGCGATACAAACGCCATCGCTCCCGGCGCGACAAATCGGGGAGATCGTCGTAGACGCGGTATTCGAGCCGCCAGAGCAAAGCCTGCGCCGCCTCGTTGCCATTGCGGGCGAGGGCAGCCAGCTCGGTGATCGCGCCGAGGGGCTCACCATCGAGATAGACGTCGATGGCAGTCTGCAAACGGGGATTCTCAAGGCCCTCGAGCACTGGCTGGGCCGAACCTGCTTGTGAATTCGTCGCGTACAGCGCAATCGCTACGGCGAAGAAAATGGAAATCAGTCGAACCATGGCCTGATTGTAATACACGGAGAGGGGTCGATCCAAATACCGTCAGGGCTGTAAGGCTTACCACAAAGCGCATAATCTATATTATGTAAAATATAGCTAGATGGTGAGGAGCCGGGGTGAAAACGAAAGTCTAATAAATATCCGTTTCTTTTCAGAATGTCCGAAGGTGTTTTGTTATCCTGCCGCCTTACCCGCGTCCCCAATGCGACGCGCAGTGCAGCGGACCTTGGCTCGGCATCACCCCCGTGATCCGTTCACCGATCTGCCGCGCGAGGTTTGCCTCGCGCCGCCGCCCTTGTATAGCAGAGGCCCGAGCCCCCGAGGACGACCCGGCAATGAGCGACCTGCCCATGCGCATCATCCGCGACCTGGCGCGCCCCGCGCCGCTCATCGGCGCATGATCCCGCTGCTTGAGGGCATCCGCGTCGTCGACCTCACCTCGGTGGTGATGGGCCCGTTCGCCACCTATCAGCTGGGCGCGCTGGGCGCCGAGGTGATCAAGGTCGAGCCGCCCGGCGGCGAGGCCGTGCGCCACATCGCGCCGGCGCGCCACGCCGGCATGGGCGCCATGTTCCTCAACGTCAACCGCGAGAAGCGCAGCCTGTGCCTCGATCTCAAGGAGCCGCAGGCCCGCGCCGCGCTCGAGCGCGTCATCGCCACCGCGGACGTGCTGGTGCACAACATGCGCCGCCCGGCGGCGAAGCGGCTGGGCCTCGACGCCGAGACGCTGAGGCCCCGGCACACCGGCCTGATCCATTGCGCGGCGATCGGCTTTGGCAAGCACGGGCCATACGCGAACAACGGCGCCTATGACGATGTTGTGCAAGGATTATCCGGTTTTGCTGCCGTCAATCAGGACGAACACGGCGTGCCGCGTTACGTGCCCCAGATCATCGTCGACAAGATCGCGGCGCTGTTCATCGTCGAGGGCGTGCTCGCCGCGCTGCTGCACCGCCAGCGCACCGGCGAGGCGCTGGCCTTCGAGGTGCCGATGCTGGAATGCGCCGTGCATTTCCTGATGGCCGAGCATCTGGCCGGGCAGATCTTCGACCCGCCGCTCGGGCCCCCGGGCTATACGCGGGTGCTCAACTCCTATCGCCGGCCCTATCCCACCAAGGACGGCTATGTCGGCGTGCTGCCCTACGCCCAGAAGCACTGGATCCGCTTCATGGAGGTGGTCGGCCGTGCCGACGTCGCGGCGCAGCCGTGGTTCCTCGACCCCGCGGCGCGCAGCGAGCGCATCCACGAGCTGTGCCGGGTGATCGACGAGGCCATGCCCTCGAAGACCACCGCCGAGTGGCTGGAGCTTCTCAGCGCAGCGGACATCCCCTGCGGCCCGATCACCCGGCTCGAGGAGCTGTTGGATGAGCCCCACCTCGCCGCGAGCGGCTTCTTTGGCCGCGAGCGGCACCCGACCGAGGGGCCCTTGCGCACCGCGCGGCACCCGCTGGACTTCACCGGCATCGCGGAGGCGGCCGCGCGCCCTGCCCCGGGCCTTGGCGCCGACAGCCGCGCGATCCTGGCCGAGGCGGGCCTCACCGAGGCCGAGATCGCGGCGCTGATCGCCGCCGGCGCCCTGGTCGCCCCTCAGGACACCCCAAAGAACGCGCAACACCGGCACGAGGACAGGACATGAAGGCAGCCTTCTACGAACGCACCGGCCCGGCCGCGGAGGTCTTGCAGCTCGGCGATATCGAGGATCCCGCCCCCGGCCCCGGCGAGGTGCTGATCCGCGTGAGCGTGCACGGCGTGAACCCCACGGATGCCAAGCGCCGCGGCGGCCAGCGCGGCAAGATCCCCTTTCCCCGCGTCATCCCCGGCTATGACGCCGCCGGCGTGGTCGAGGCGGTCGGCGAGGGCGTCGACCCGGCCCGTGCCGGCAAGCGGGTCTGGGCCTGGGAATGCGCGCACCTGAAATGGGACGGCGCCGCCGCCGAGCTGGTGCGCGTGCCCGCCTCCCGCGCCATGCCGCTGCCCGAGACCGCCTCGTTCGAGGACGGCGCCTCGCTCGGCGTGCCGGCGATCACCGCCTGCCACGCGCTGATGCTGGGCGGCGCGCTGAGGGACGAGACGGCGATCGTCACCGGCGCCGCCGGCGCGGTTGGCAACTACGCGGTGCAGCTCGCCAAGCGCATGGGCGCCACGGTCATCGCCGTGGTGCGCGGCGCGGCCGAGCGCGAGGAGGAGGCGGCCGCGGCCGGCGCCGACCGGGTGGTCAACACCGACCGCGAGTCGCTGCACGACATCGCGCTCGAGATGACCGATGGCCAGGGCGTGCGCACCATGCTGGACGTGGACCTGGGCGCGCATCTCGACTTTGCCTGGCGCATCGTGGCGCAGAACGGCACCATCGCCTCCTATGGCAGCGCCTCGGAGCCGAGCCCCCGGATCGACTGGCCGAAAATCATGTACCGCAACATCCGGCTGTGCGGCGTGGCCATCTTCGAGGTGCCCGAGGAGGCCAAGCTGCGTGCCGCCGGCTATGTCGAGCAGGCGCTTCGGGCCGGCGCGCTGACGCACCGGGTGGACAGCCGCTTCCCGCTTTCTGAGATCGCCGCGGCGCACGAGCGCCAGGAGACCGGCCATCCGCGCGGCAAGGTGCTGGTGCAGATTGGCTGAGGGCCGCAGGCGCCACCCCCGCCGCGCGCCCGGTTAACTCTTATATGTCTTATATAAGACATGCAGGAATTTCGCCGCGATCTTTACCGGGCCTTAACGGATTGGCTGCCGCCGGGGGCGTATTCATATACCCCAATCGCGCGGCGGCGGGCGGGCCTCACAGCGCCGCCCCGAACGCCTCCCACAGCCGCCGGTTCACCGGGTCGGTGTCGGCGGCATATTCCGCGTGCCATTGCACGCCCAGCGCGAAGCCCGAGGCGCCGGGCAGCACCAGCGCCTCGGGCGTGCCGTCCTCGGCCCGGCCCTCGATGGCAATCTCGGGGCCGGGGTCGAGGATGCCCTGCCCGTGCAGCGAGTTCACCATGACCTCGCGCGCGCCGAGGATCTGCTCGAACAGGCTGCCGGGGGTGAGCCGCACCGTCTGGCGCGGGCGGTAGATGACATCGGGGTCGGTGGCGCCCTTGGGCATGCGGTGGTTCTCGTGCCCGGGCAGCGCGCTGATCTCGGGATGCAGGGTGGCGCCGTAGGCCACGGCCATCTCCTGGAAGCCGCGGCAGATGCCGAACAGCGCCACGCCGGCGGCGACCGCGGCGCGGATCAGCGCCAGCGCCACCGCGTCGCGCGCCCGGTCATAGGGCTCGTAGGCCGGCGTGGGCGCGACGCCGTAGAGGCTGGGGTGCACGTTGGGTCGCCCCCCGGTCAGCACGATGCCGTCGAGGATCTCGATGAGGTGCCCGATGTCCTCGGTCCCCGGCAGCGCCGGAATCATCAGGGGCTGCGCGCCGGCCAGCTGCGCCGTGGCCAGCACGTAGCGGTCGCTCACGCGCTGGCCCGGCGCGCCCGGCCCCTCGGTCAGCGCATTGCCGATGATGCCGACGGTTGGGCGGCCCACGCGCGCTAGCCCCGGCCGATGAACGGCATCTTGGTGGCCATGACGGTCATGAACTCGACATTGGCGTCGAGCGGCAGGTTGGCCATGTGCACGATGGCCTGGCCGACATGGGCCACGTCCATGGTCGGCTCGGCGCGCATCGAGCCGTCGGCCTGCGGCACGCCCTCGGCCATGCGCCGGGTCATCGGCGTGGCGGCGTTGCCGATGTCGATCTGGCCGCAGGCGATGTCGAAGCGCCGCCCGTCGAGCGACAGCGTGCGGGTCAGCCCGGTGATGGCGTGCTTGGTCACCGTGTAGGGCGCCGAGCCAGGCCGCGGCACATGCGCCGAGATCGAGCCGTTGTTGATGATGCGGCCGCCCTGCGGCTCCTGCCGGCGCATCTGGGCGAAGGCGGCGCGGGCGCACAGATAGGCGCCGTGCAGGTTGACCGCCAGGACACCCTCCCAGTCCGCCACGGGGATCTCGTCGATCGGCCTGGCGGCCGTGTTGGTGCCGGCGTTGTTGAACAACAGGTCGAGCCGGCCGAACCGGCCGACGGTGGCGGCGAACGCCGCCTCGACCTGGGCCGGGTCGCTGACATCGGCGGGCGCGACCATCGCCACCTCGCCCTTGCCCACCTTCGCGGCCGTCTCGTCGAGCGTCTCGCGCCTGCGCCCGACCAGCGCCACGCGCCAGCCGTCGGCCAGGAGCGCCAGCGCCGCCGCGCGCCCCACGCCCGAGCCTGCGCCCGTGATCAGTGCAACACCCTTCATCGCGTTCTCCCCCCAAAGGCCTCGGCAGCGGTCTTTTATTCCGATAGCCGCCTTGCCCGCGGCCGGCAACCTCGGCCTTGGCTCTGGCGCTCGGGCGCCGCCTGCGCTAGTGCATCACATGTGTGATGGATTGGGGTGATGAACCGGGGAGGCGTGGTGATCGAGAAGACGGTGAAATCGGCGGTGCGGGTGCTGGCGATCTTCGAGGTCTTCGAGTCCGAGCGCCGCGCGCTGACCATCTCGGAGCTGGTCGAGCGGCTGGCGATCCCGCAGTCGAGCACCTCGACGCTGATGAAGAGCCTGCTGGCCAAGGGCTTCGTCGAATACGACGGCGAGACCCGGCGCTACCGGCCCTCGGTGCGGCTGGCCTTCCTGGGCAACTGGGTGCTGGGCTCGACCGGGGTGATCGCGCGCATCCACGCGCTGGCGCAGACGCTGTCGAAGCGCACCGGCGAGACGGTGCTGGTGGGCGCGGAGAACGGGCTCTACATGCAATACCTCTCGGTCATCGTCTCGCCGCACACGGTGCGCATCGCGCTGCATCCGGGGCTGAAGCGGCCGCTGCACCTGTCGGGGCTGGGGGTGATGCTGCTGTCGCTCAAGACGGACGCCGAGATCGGCCGCATCGTGCGCCGCTTCAACGCCGAGGAGGACGCGCCCGCCCCGCCCCGCCTAGCCCCGCCCCGCCTGACCGAGCGGCAGGTGCTGGGCATGATCGAGCGCGCCCGCGCCCAGGGCTGGTGCGAGACCGCGAACCTGATCACGGCGGGCGCGGGCTCGATCGCCACGCTCTTGCCCCTGCCCGGCGGCCAGCGGCCGCTGGCGATCGGCATCGGCGCCCCGGTCGAGCGGCTGCAGGCGCGCCGCGACGTGCTGCAGCAGGCGCTGGCCGAGGCCGTGGGCGAGTTCACCGCGGCCACCTTCGGCGGCCCCTGAGGCGCTTGCCGCCCCGCCGCCCGGCACTATGCTTGAGCGCGACCGAGACCCAGGGAGGACCCCATGACCACCGTCAAAGCCGTGCAGATCGAGGAATTCGGCGGCCCCGAGAAGCTGAAGTTCGTCGAGGCCGAGCTGGGCGAGCCCGGCCCCGGCCAGATCCGCATCCGCCACGCCGCGATCGGGCTGAACTTCATCGACATCTACCAGCGCACCGGGCTCTACCCGATGAAGCTGCCGCTGATGCTGGGCATGGAGGGCGCCGGCACGGTCGAGGCGATCGGCGAGGGAGTGACGCACCTCGAGCCCGGCGACCGGGCGGCCTATGCCTCGGCGCCGCCGGGGTCATACTCCGAGGCCCGCGTGATGAACGCCGTGCATGTGTGCCGCCTGCCCGAGGCGATCAGCTTCGAGGAAGGCGCCGGCATGATGCTCAAGGGGCTGACCACGCAGTACCTGTTCTCGACCTCGGCCAAGGCGAAGAGGGGCGACACGGTGCTGTTCCACGCCGCCGCCGGGGGCGTGGGGCTGATCGCCTGCCAGTGGGCCAGGGCCAAGGGCATCACGCTGATCGGCACCGCGGGGTCGGACGAGAAATGCGCCCTGGCCAGCGAGCACGGCGCCGCGCATGTGATCAACTATCGCACGCAGGACTTCGTCGCCGAGGTCAAGCGCATCACCGAGGGCCGCGGCGTCGATGCGGTGCTCGACGGCGTGGGCAAGGCGACCTTCGACAAGTCGCTCGACTGCCTGCGCCCGCTGGGCATCATGGTCAGCTTCGGCAACGCCTCGGGCAAGCCCGAGCCGTTCGACCTGCAAAAGCTCTCGGCCAAGGGCTCGCTGTTCCTCACGCGGCCCACCCTGTTCAGCCACATCGCCACGCGCGAGGCCTGCCAGGAGCGGGCCGACGAGCTGTTCGAGATGGTCGGCTCGGGCAAGGTGAAGATCCGCATCAACCAGACCTACAAGCTGGCCGACATCGCCCAGGCGCATCGCGACCTGGAGGCGCGCAAGACCACCGGCACGACGGTGCTGACGCCGTAGGGCGCGCCCGCGCCGACGGAACTCGGCGCCGCGCAGCGCCAGCCGATCACGAGACGGTGAGGCCGGCGCCCGGGCCGCGTGCGGGCGATTGCGGGCCGGGCCGGCGCCGAGTCATGCTCCGCTCGCATTGGCGAGTCGGCCGCGGTGATGCGGCCGCGCGCGAAAGCGAGGGAGATCGTCGGAATGCGAGAATTGCGCAAGAGTGCGGGGCTGGCCGCGTACCTGCTGGGCGCCGCGTCGCTGGGGGTCCTGTCCCTGGGGACATCGCAAAGCATGGCCGCCGGAGAGGCCACGATGGCCCAGCCGGCCAAGAAACCGGCCAAGCTCTACAAGGGAAAGTCCGTCCGGGTGGGGCACGGCAAGGCGCGCGTCGTCGTCGGCGTCGATGCGGCGGGCAAGCCGGTCTCGGTCGGCGTGCTGCTGAGCACCGGCGCGCTGGATGGCCTGCCCACCGAGCTCAACAAGAAGAGCGAGGACGGCGCCTGGGTGTTCACGCTGCCCATGCCCACGAAGGCGCCGAAGACCACCGGCTACAGCGAGGTCGTGATCGACTGGAACCCGCACGGGCATCCGCCCGAGCACATCTACACCGTGCCGCATTTCGACTTCCACTTCTACACCATCAGCCCCAAGGAGGTGGACAAGGTCCACTTCTCCGGGCCCAACGACAGCGCCGCCGAGGTGAGCGACCAGGGGCTGGTGCCGCCGCACTACAAGGTCATCCCGGAGACGGCGATCAACCGGATGGGCGTGCATGCGGTGAACATGGACGCGCCCGAGTTCAAGGGCACGCCGTTCACCGCGACGTTCATCTACGGCTACTACAAGAACCGGCTGACCTTCCTGGAGCCGATGGTCACGCGGGACTTCCTGAAGACCGGGCCGAAATTCTCCGAGCCGGTAGAGACGCCGGCGCACTACAGCTCGCCCGGCTATTACCCGACGCGCTTCAGCGTCCGCTACGACGCCAAGCTGAAGGGCTACCTGATCCGGCTCGGCGACCTGAAGCACGCCCCGGGCAGGTCCTGAGGCGGCGGGTCCTGAGGCGGCGGGGCTAGCTGCGCGCCAGGGCGGGCGGCTCGATCGCCTGCTCGGCGATGAGCGAGGCGTGGGCGCGCTGGTACTGGGGCGGGAAGGCGGTGGTGTCGCCCACCGCCACCGCCGCGTGCCAGGGCCAGCGCGGGTTGAACAGCATGGCGCGGGCGAGCGAGACCATGTCGGCCTGGCCGGTGCGCACGATGGTCTCGGCCTGGATCGGCTCGGTGATCTGGCCGACCGACATGGTGGCGATGCCGGTGGCGCGGCGCACCTCGGCGGCGAAGCGGGTCTGGTAGCCCGGGCCGGTGAGGACCTTCTGCTCGGGCGTCAGCCCGCCGCTCGAGACGTCGACGAAATCGCAGCCGCGCGCCTTGAGCGCGTGGGCATAGGCGATCGAGCCCTCGAGGTCCCAGCCGCCCTCGACCCAGTCCGAGGCGGAGAAGCGCACGCCCAAGGGGCGCTCGGCCGGCCAGACCGCGCGCACCGCGTCGAAGATCTCGAGCGGATAGCGCATGCGGTTCTCGAGGCTGCCGCCATAGGCGTCCTCGCGGCGGTTCGAGATTGGCGAGAGGAAGCTGTGCAACAGGTAGCCGTGGGCGCTGTGCAGCTCGAGCGCGTCGAAGCCGAGCCTGAGCGCGCGCCCGGCCGCCTGCACGAAGCCCTCGCGCACGCGGCTGAGCGTCGCCTCGGTCATCGCCTGCGGCACGTGCCAGTCCGGGCCGAACGGGATGGCCGAGGGGGCCACCGTGGGCCACGCGCCCTCGCCGGCGGTCAGCGGCTTGCCGCCGCGCCAAGGCGCGTTGGCCGAGGCCTTGCGCCCGGCATGGCCGATCTGGATGCCCAGCCGCGCGCTGCCGTAGTCGCGGTAGAACCGCACCACGCGGGCCATCGCCGCCTCGTTGGCGTCCGACCACAGCCCGGTGCAGCCCGGCGTGATGCGGCCCTCGGGCTCGACGCCGGTGGCCTCGACGAAGACCAGCGCCGCGCCCGAGACGGCGAACTGGCCCAGATGCATCAGGTGCCAGTCGGTCACGGTGCCCTCGACCGCGCTGTACTGGCACATGGGCGAGACCACGATGCGGTTGGAAAGCTCGAGCGGCCCGAGCCGGATGGGCGAGAAAAGCGTGCTGCGCATAGGCGTGTTCACTCTCGTTGAGGGTGGTGTCGGGGGCGGCTCAGCCGAAGGCCGAGGAGCCGTCCGGGGTGGGGATCTCGAAGGCGTTCAGCGTGAGCGAGACCAGGGCGTAGTAGCCCACCGTGCCGATCAGGTCGACCAGCGCGGGCAGGCCGAGCACGGCGACGGCCTCGTCGAAGCCGGGCTGGGCGAGCCGGTGCGCGCGGCAAAGCTCCAGCGCGACGCGGTGGACGATGCGCTCGGCGGGGTCGGCAAGCTCGGGGGTGCGGCCGAGGCGGATCGCCTCGGTGACCGCCTCGGGCAGGCCGGCCTCGTGGGCGAAGCGCACATGCGAATACCACTCGTACTCGGCGCGGTGGTGCGCGCCGGTCACCAGGATGGCCAGCTCGCGCAGACGGGGCGCGAGGTGGGATTCGAAACGCAGATAGGCGCCGAGCCGCTGCGCCCGGTCCGCGAGGCCCGGCGCATGCAGCCACACGGGGTGCGGGCCCACGGCACGGCCGCGCGGGCCGGCGAGGATCTCGTCCAGCACCCGGCGCTGCTCGGGCGTCATGTCCTCAGGCGCCAGCGGCGGCAGGCGGCTCACACGCGGCCCCGGAAATCGGGTGTGCGCTTGGCGAGGAAGGCCTCGATGCCCTCCTGGCCCTCGGGCCCGCCGATGGCGGTGGCGACGCTCTCGGCCTCGGCCTCGAGCTGGTCCTCGAGCGTGGCCGAGCGCGCCCGCGCGATCAGCCGCTTGGCGTTGCCGAGCGCGCGGGCGGGGCCGGCGGCCAGGCGCCCGGCGAGCTCCAGCGCCTCATCGAGCGCGGTGCCGATCTTGACCACCCGGTTGACCAGCCCGTGGCTATAGAGCCGCTCGACCGGCACGCGGTCGCCGGTGAAGACCATCTCGGCCACCAGCTGGGGCGGCAGCGCGGCGCCGAGGAAGGCGGTGGCGCCGCCGTCGGGCGTGATGCCGATGCGCACATAGGCGACGGAGAGATAGGCGCCCTCGGCCGCCACCATCATGTCGCAGGCCAGCGCCAGCGAGGCCCCTGCCCCGGCGGCGCCGCCCTCGATGGCGGCGACGATCGGCTTTGGGCAGCCGCGCATGGCGAGGATCAGCGCGTGCAGCCGGTCGACCGAGGCCCGCCGCGCCGGGTAGTCGGCCGCCGCGCGCTGCTTCAGCCCGCTGACATTGGCGCCCGAGCAGAAGAAGCCGCCCGCCCCGGTCAGCACGATGGCGCCGATCTCGGGGTCCTGGACGGCGGCCTCGACCGCCTCGCGCAGCGCGTCGTAGAATTCCCAGCCCAGCGCGTTGCGCGTCCTGGGGTCGGTGATGGTGGCCAGCAGCACCGCGCCGCGGCGCTCCAGCGTCAGCGTGTCGGTCATGCCGAGTCCTCCGAGAAGCGGATGAATCGCTCCAGATGGTGGTCGGTGTCGCCGAGCAGGTGGTCGATCATCACGATGCGCTTGGCGTAGTGGGCCACGGCCGCCTCCCAGGTCATGCCGATGCCGCCATGCATCTGGATCGCCTCCTCGGCGACCAGCCGGCCGACCCGGCCGGCGAGGTGCTTGGCCGCCGACAGCGCGCGCTCGCGCGCCGGCCGCGCCGCGCCGAGCGAGGAGGCCGCCAGCATCACCGCCGAGCGCAGCTGCTCGATCTCCAGCATCAGGTCCACCATGCGGTGCTGCAGCACCTGGTTCGCCCCGATCGGCTGGCCGAACTGCACACGGGAGCGCAGATAGTCCAGCGTGAGGTCTTTGGCGACCTCCATGGCGCCGAGCGCCTCGGCCGAGAGCGCGAGCACGCCGCGGCCGAGCGTGCGCTCGATCACAGGGTAGGCCTCGCCCGGGGTGCCGATCGGCGTGGCGGCCACGTCACCCAGCGCGATCTCGGCGGCCGTGCCCTCGTCGATGGTCGAGTAGGAGCGCAGCGCCACGCCATCGGCATGCGGGTCGATGCTGAACAGCGCCAGCCCGGCCTCGTCGGCGACCTCGCCTGAGACGCGCGCCGAGACGATCAGCCGGTCGGCGGCGCAGCCGTTGAGCACCACCGCCTTGGCGCCGGTGACCTGCCAGCCGTCGCCGTCCGGCACCGCGCGGGTGCGCACGTGGCTGGGGCCGTAGCGCCCGTCCGGCTCGCCGTGGGCGAAGGCCAGCAGGCACCGGCCCTCGATCACCTGGGCCGGCGTCTCGGTGTCGCCGGCCTCGATCAGCGGCCAGGCGCCCAGCACGGCGGTGGCGAGGAAGGGCTCGACCACCAGGCCGCGGCCCAGCGCCTCGAACACCAGCGCGATGTCCTCGCCGGTGCCGCCCAGGCCACCGGCCTCGGGGGGCAGCAGCGCGCCGATCAGCCCGAGCTCGGCGAACTCGGCCCACATCCGGCGCGAGAAGCCGATGTCGAGGCCCACCGTCTTGTGCCGCTTGTCCAGCGGATACCGCTCGCGGATGAACCGCTCGGCGGTGTCTTTCAGCATCTGCCTCTCGCTTGAGAGGTTGAAGTCCATGCCGCCCTCCCAATGGTTGCTGAAATCAGAGCTTCAGCAGGTCACAGTTTCAGCAGGTCAGAGCTTCAGCAAATTCTTGGCCACGATGTTGCGCTGGATCTCGTTCGAGCCGCCGTAGATCGAGGTCTTGCGCATGTTGAAATAGCCGCGCGCCAGCGGCAGGGCATAGTCGGGGCCCGGCGCCTCGCCGTTCCAGCCCTCGTCGAAGGCCTCGGGCAGGTCGGGCAGCGCATAGGGCCCGACGGCGCGGCGCAACAGGTCGGTGGTCTCCTGGCGCACCTGCGTGCCCTTGATCTTGAGCAGCGAGGATTCGATGCCCGGCGCGCCGCCCTCGGCCGCGGCGGCGACGGTGCGCAGGTTGAACACCTCCATCGCCATCAGGTCGATTTCGAGCCGCGCCACGCGGGCGGCGAACAGCGGGTCCTCGATCAGCGGGCGGCCGTCCTTGCACTCCTCGCGCGCGATGCGCTTGAGCGTGCGCAGCGCCTGCCTGGAATAGCCCACCCCGGCGATGCCGGTGCGCTCGTGCGTCAGCAGATACTTGGCCACGGTCCAGCCGTCGTTCTCGGCGCCGACCAGGTTTTCCACGGGCACGCGCACGTCGGTGAGGAAGACCTCGTTGATCTCGTGCTCGCCCTCGAGCGTGTGGATCGGGCGCAGCTCGATGCCCGGCGAGGCCATGTCGATCAAGAGAAACGAGATGCCCTGCTGCGGCTTTGCCGCCTCGGGGTCGGTGCGCACCAGGCAGAAGATGCGGTTGGCGAAGTGGCCGAGCGTGGTCCAGGTCTTCTGGCCGTTGACCACGTAAGTCGCGCCCTCGCGCACGGCGCGGGTCCTGAGCGAGGCGAGGTCGGAACCCGCGCCCGGCTCGGAATAGCCCTGCGCCCACCAGTCCTGGTCGGACAGGATGCGCGGCAGGTAGTGGTCCTTCTGCGCCCGGGTGCCGAAGCGGATCAGCACCGGGCCCAGCATGTTGACGCCGAAGGGCACGATGCGCGGCGCGCCGGCGGCGACCATCTCCTCCTCGAAGATGTGCTTCTCGACCGGGCCCCAGCCGGTGCCGCCATACTCCTTGGGCCAGTGCCAGGCGAGCCAGCCGCGCTCGCGCAGGAGCGCGTGCCATTCGAGGTAGTCCTCCCGGGTCAGCCGCTGGCCGCGCCGCACCTTGCGGCTGAGCCGCCTCGACAGCCGCTTGGCCAGCCAGTCGCGCACCTCGGTGCGGAAGGCCTCCTCCTCGGCGGTATAGGTCAGGTCCATCTTCGGCCTCCCTGGTCTAGAGCGCGTCCCCGGTGCCCCAGATCGTCGTCACCTGGCTCGACAGCACGCCGCCATTGCCGTGGGCGAGGCAAAGCTGCGCCCCGTCCACCTGCCGCTCGCCGCAGCTGCCGCGCGCCTGACGGATCGCCTCGATCATCACGAACAGCCCGTACATGCCGGGGTGCACGCAGCTGAGCCCTCCGCCGTTGGTGTTCACCGGCAGGACGCCGCCGGGCGCGATACGGCCCTCGGAGACGAAGTCGCGGCCCTCGCCCTTGGCGCAGAAGCCCAGGTCCTCGAGGAACAGGAGCGTGTTGATGGTAAACGCGTCGTAGAGCTGCACCGTGTCCATGTCCTGGGGCCCGTAGCCGGCCATGGCGAAGGCGCGTGGGCCCGAGTCCGCGGCCGCCGTGACGGTGAGATCCGGCATGGCCGAGATCATCCGGTGGTGATGCGCCATGGCGGCGCCGAGCAGGTAGACCGGGCGCTGCGGCCCGTCCCTGGCGCGGTCGGGGCGGGTCAGCACCACGGCCGCCGCGCCGTCGGTCACAAGGCAGCAGTCGAGCTTGCCGAGCGGGTCGGAGATCGGGCGTGCGGCGAGCACTTCGGCGATGGTCAGCTCCCCGCGCTCGACCGCCTCGGGGTTGAGCCGGGCCCATTTGCGCGCGGCGACGGCGACCTCGGCGAGGTGCTCGCGGCTGGCGCCGAAGTCGTGCATGTAGCGGCTGGCGGCCAGCGCGTAGGCCGTGATCGGGTTCCTCGGCTCGTACTGCGCCTCGAAGGGCATCGGCTCGGAGATCGAGCGAAAGCCCCCCGCCGTGCGCTGGTTCGAGCCGTAGGCGATCACGGCGACGTCGATCAGCCCGGCCTCGAGCGCCATGGCCGCGTCGAGCGCATGGGCGAGGAACGACGAGCCGCCGATGTTCGAGCCGTTGGAGTATTTCGGCTGAAGCCCGAGATGCTCGGCCAGCGACATGGCGGCCATGGAGTGGAAGGCGGTGGCGGCGAACAGGCCGTCCACTTGCGCCAGCGCGATGTCGGCGTCGGCCAGCGCCTTGTGCACCGCCTCGGCCATCAGCTCCATGGCGTTGCGCCCGGGCGCCTCGCCGATGCCGCAGGTGGCGGCGCCGACGCAGGCGGCCTTGCCGCGCAGGTGACCGAGATCGTGCATCGCGCCCTCCCTCACGCCGGCTCGAACACGACGGCCGGGGCGCCGTTCAGCGCGTCGATCCGGGCGCGCACCTTCATGCCGATGCGCACGTCCTCGGGCGCGATGCCGACCACGCGCGACATCATGCGCGGGCCCTCGGCGAGGTCGATCAGGGCGACGTTGTAGTCGCCGCCCTTCTCCGGGCGCCGCCGCGTCACCGTGGTGGCATGGACCGTGCCCGCGCCCGAGGCCTCGACCCATTCGAGATCGGCCTCGCCCGTGCCCGGCGCGACCACGCGGGGGTAGAACACGTGCGCGCCGGTCGAGGCCGAGCGCTGGATCATGAAGCGCCCTTCCTTGAGGTAGGCGTGAAACCGCGCCTCAGGCCCCGGCCCCTCGAAATATCCGCTCATCGCGTCCTCCCTATTGCGCCGCCCGGAGTGCGCCCAGCCCCAGCCGGGCGCGCGCGGCATGGTACTCGCGCTCGAAGCGGTCGATCAGATCGGCGGCGCCGAGGACCTCGCGCACCGCGCCGATGCCCTGCCCCGCGCTCCAGATGTCCTTCCATGCCTTGGGCTTCGAAGAGCCGGCGGAGAAGTCCATCTGGCTGGGGTCGCTGTCGGGCAGGTCGTCGGGGTCGAGGCCGGTCGCCGCCACCGAGGGCTTGAGGTAGTTGCCCTTCACCCCGGTGAACAGGCTGGTGTAGACGATGTCCTTCGAGGTGCCCTCGACGATCATGCGCTTGTAGTCGGCGGGTGCGTTGGCCTCGCGCGTGGCGATGAAGGCCGAGCCGATATAGGCGAGGTCGGCGCCCATGGCCTGGGCCGCGAGGATGCCGTCGCCGGTGGCGATGGCGCCCGAGAGGATCAGCGGCCCGTCGAACCACTGCCGGATCTCGTGCACGAAGGCGAACGGCGACAGCGTGCCGGCGTGGCCCCCTGCCCCGGCGGCCACCGCGATCAGCCCGTCGGCGCCCTTCTCGATCGCCTTCCTCGCGAAGTCGTTATGGATCACGTCGTGCAACGTGATGCCGCCATAGGAATGCACCGCCTCGTTCACCTCGACCCGCGCGCCGAGCGAGGTGATGACGATGGGCACGCGCCATTTCACCATGATCTCGAGGTCGCGCTCGAGCCGGCTGTTCGAGCGGTGCACGATCTGGTTGATGCCGTAGGGCGCGGCGGGCCGGTCGGGGTTGGCCTGGTTGTGGCGGTCGAGCTCCTCGGTGATGCGGGCGAGCCAGCGGTCGAGCTCGTTCGGCTCGCCCTCGGCCTCGCGCGCGTTCAGCGCCGGGAAGGTGCCGGGGATGCCGGCCTTGCACTGCGCGAGCACCAGATCGGGGGTCTGCACGATGAACATCGGCGCGCCGATGGCGGGCAGGCGCAGGTTCTGAAGAACGGGCGGCAACGCCATGAAATCAGATGCCTTTCCTGACGATCAGCGCGTCCAGCGCCAGTGGTCCCTCGGGCCGGGCGAGGAGCGGGTTCATCTCGACGCTTGCGATCGCGTCGCCGTGCGCCGCGGCGAACACCGACAGGCGCGAGATGGCGCGGGCCAACGCGTCGAGGTCCGCGGGCGCACGTCCCCGCGCGCCGCGCATCAGCGCCGCCCCTTTCAGCTCGTCGATCATCTCCCGCGCCGTCTCCACCCCGAATGGCGCCCGGCGCAAGGATACATCGCCGAGCACCTCGGTGAATACCCCGCCGAGCCCGAACATCACGACGGGGCCGAACACGGGATCGGTTTTCGCGCCGAGGATGCACTCGACGCCGCCGGTGACCATGGGCGAGACCAGAACGCCGTCGATGCGGGCCGCGGGCGCATGGGCGCGGGCGTTCTCGGCGATGGCCTCGAAGGCCGCCGCGGCGTCGGCAGGCGCGATGCCGAGCTTGACGCCGCCGGCCTCGGTCTTGTGCGCGATGTCGGGCGAGGCGATCTTCATCGCCACCGGGCCGGCGATGGCGCGGGCCGCCGATTCGGCCTCCGCCCCGGTGGTGGCGAGCCGGTCCTCGACCATGGGCAGGCCGGCGGCGGCGAGCACCGCCTTGGCCGCGCGCTCGCCCAGCGGGCCGTCGGGCAGCGCCGCGAAGGCGAGGGCCTCGGGCACGGCCTCGGCGCCTTTGGCGAAGGCGGTGCCGAAGAACATCAGCGCCGCCGCCGCGGTGATGGCGCGGGTCGGGTCCTCGAAGCTGGGAAAGCCGGCGGCGTCATAGCGCGCCCGCATCTCCTCGGGCGTCAGCATGACCTGCAGGAACAGCCGGCCGGGATAGCCGGCCATGGTCTCGGTCAGCTGCGCCAGAAGCGGGTTGCCGAGCAGCGGCGAGCCCGCCACCGAGGTCCAGAAGCCGATCAGCGCGTCGTAGCCGCCCGTCTCGAGCATCGCCTTGACAAAGCGCGGCACCAGGCTGAGATCGTTGAAGAACTGGGCCGTCACGTCCACCGGGTTGCGCGACGCGGCGAAGGGCAGGATGGCCTTCATCTCGGCCTGCGCCTCGGCGGGCATGGGCGCGACGTCGAGGCCGAGCTCCTCGGCCGCGTCGGCCATCAGCACGCCGGCGCCGCCCGAGATTGTCACCAGCCCCAGCCGCCGGCCGGCGGGGTAGATGCGCGGGCGCGCGGAATAGGCGATGTCGAGCATCTCCTCGGTCGAGCGCACCCGGCAGGCGCCGTGCTGGCGCAGCACCGCGTCGTAGACCGCGTCCTCGCCGGCCAGCGAGGCGGTGTGCGAGGCGGCCGCCGCGGCGCCGACCGCCGAGCGGCCGACCTTCATGAAGATCACCGGCGTGCGCCTGGCGCGCGCGACCTCCAGCGCGTCGATGAGCATGGCGCCGTCCTTGATGCTCTCGGCATAGGCCATGATGGTGTGCACGTCGTCGCGCTCGGCGAGCATCCGGATCGCCTCGGCCACGTGCAGGTCGGCCTCGTTGCCGGTGGTCAGCCAGTAGCCGATGCCCAGCCCCTTGCGGTGCGAGGCCATGTAGATGTGGCTGCCATAGGCGCCCGACTGGCTGGCGATGGAGATGCCGCCCGGCTGGGGCGTCGCCCAGTCGATGGTCGAGGTGAAGGTGGGGAAGAAGCGGGTCGCCGCGTTGAAGGCGCCCAGGCAGTTGGGGCCGATCACGCGCAGGCCGGTCTCGCGCGCGATGCGGGTCACCTCGTCTTGGAGCGCGGCGCCCTCGGCGCCCACCTCGGCAAAGCCCGAGGAGAAGATCATCACCGTGCGCGCGCCCTTGGCCGCGGCGAGGCGCACCTGCTGGGGCACATGCACCGCGGGCACGGCGACGAGCACGAAGTCGAGCGGGCCGTCGATCTCGGCCAGGCTGGGCCAGGCGCGCAGCCCCTGCACGGTGTCGCGCCTGGAGTTCACCGGGTAGATCGCGCCGGCGAAGCCCTGCCTGATCATGTGGCCGAGCGGCCGTCCGCCGATGCGCGTGGGGTCGTCGGAGGCGCCGACGATGGCGATGGAGCGCGGGCAAAGCAGGTCGTCGAGCGTGGTCATCGGCTCACACGGTTGCCACCGGGGTGACGGGCGAGCCGACCGCGCCAGGCAGGCGCAAGGGCGGCGCGGTGAGCAGGAAGCGCGTGCGCCCGGCGCCGCGCAGCCAGTCCGCGAGGTCGCTCAGCCACCACAGCTCGCCGAGCGGGATGCCCAGCTTGAACAGGCACAGCTCGTGAAGCGGCAGGAACGGGCGGTGGCCCGCGCCGGTGCGGCTGGGCACGCGCTCGACGGCGTAGTTGTCGGCGATCAGCGCCACCAGGCGGCTGTCGCGGATCCACTCGTGCAGTGCGGGGTCGCGGCCCTCGAGCGCGGTGCAGGTGCCGTGCAGCGTCGCGGTGTCGGGCGTGCCGCGCATGTCGCGGATCCTGCGCGCGAAGCCGGTGTGCAGGCAGACCATGTCGCCGGGCTCGACGCGCACGTCCTGCGCCGCCATCGCCGCCTCGAGCGCGGCGAAGTCGAGGTCGAGATGCGCGTCGCCGTGGATGGCGTGCAGGTCGATCATCACCGCCCTGCCCTGCACGCAGGTCTCGGCCATCTTCTCGACCCCCAGCCGGTCCGCCCGCACGGGCGTGAGGCCACCGCAGTCCTCGCCTGGGCCGGCCACGGAGATGTCCTGGCCGCCGCGCCAGCCGTTGTAGAACACCGGCTCGGGCGTGCCGTCGCCGTCGGCGTCGAACTCAGACCCGACATGGGCCAGCGCGTCCCACTGCGTCGAGTACTGGGTGTGGATCAGCACCCGGTCGTCGTTGATCACGTCGGTGAAGTCGGGGTTGGCGTCGGCGGTGCGCAAGAGGTAGCGGTCCACGCCTTCGGGCGTGCGCGCGGCGAAGCGCCGGGGCGGGTGGCGCGCCGGGTTGAGCAGGTTGCCGCCGGGCAAATCCAACGGCAGCGAGAGGCAGAAGGAGCGGCCCTCGCGCACCTCGGCGATGCCCTCGAGCACCTTCTCGGGGTTGATCAGGTTGAGCCGCCCGATCTCGTCGTCGGGGCCGAACTCGCCCCAGTTCGACAGCGGCGGCCGGCGGGTCCAGCGCGCCATCTCAGGCCTCCGTCGCCAGGGGCAGGCCCAGCCGCGCCCGGCGCTTGAGCCACATGGTCGGGCGGTAGCGGTCCTCGCCGGTGATGGCCTGCAGCTGCTCCAGGATGCGCAGCGTCTGCTCCGCGCCCATGTCCTCGGCCAGCGCCAGCGGTCCCAGCGGGTAGTTCAGCCCCAGCCGCATGGCGAGGTCGATGTCGGCGGGCGCGGCGAGCCCGATCTCGGCCATGTAGCAGCCGAGATTGGCGATCATGGCACTCATGCGCTGAGCGACGAAGCCGGGGCTGTCCTTGATCGCGGTGACCGCCCGGCCCGAGGCGACGATGGCCGCCGCGACCATGTCGAGCGCTTCGATTCCCGCCCCGGGCGCGGTCATCAGCGTCACCCGTTGCGAGGTGTCGCCGCTGAGGTCGAGGCAGACCAGCGCCTCGTGCGCCACGCCGGTCCTGAGCGACACATGCGTCGCGTCCTCGCCGATGGGCGCGGCCAGGTGCGGGCCGGTGTCGCCGATCTCAAGCCCGATCTCGGCGCAGAACGCCGCGAGGCCCTCGTCGTCCTCGGCGAGCTGCACGCAGGGCACCGGCTCGGAGTCCGGCGCGTAGTCGGGCGAGGGGCGCCCGGCGGACTTGCCGCCCTCGTAGTCGAACCAGCCGCGCCCGGTCTTGCGGCCGAACAGGCCGGCATCGGCCATCGCCTTGTGGTTCGGCGCCGTCTTGAGCCGCGGGTCGTGCAGATAGCCCTGGTAGACGATCATGCTGACGGGATAGTTCACGTCGATGCCGGTCAGGTCCATCAACTCGAACGGGCCCATCGGGAAGTGGCGGCAGTCGCGCATGACGGCGTCGACCTGCGCGGGCGTGGCGACGCCCTCGTGCACGAGGCGCAGGGCTTCCGTGGTGAAGGCGCGCCCGCCCATGTTGACCAGGAAGCCTGGGCTGTCCTTGACGGTCACGGGCGTGCGCCCGAAGCGGCGGCCGAGCGCGCTGAGCGCCGCAACGGTGGCGTCCGAGGTCTCGGCGGCGCGGATCACCTCGACCAGCTGCATCAGCGGCACCGGGTTGAAGAAGTGCATGCCGGCGATGCGGCCGCGGCGCTCGCAGGCCCGCGCGATCGAGGCGATCGGGATCGAGGAGGTGTTCGAGGCGATCAGGCAGTCGGGGCCGACCGCGGCCTCGATGCGCGCGAACACCTCGCGCTTGACCTCGAGGTCCTCGACGATGGCCTCGATCACCGCGCCCGAGGGCGCGAGTCGGGCGATGTCGTCCACCACTTCGATGCGGGCGATGGCGGCGTCGGCCTCGGCCCGGCCGATGCGCTCCTTCTCGACCAGCCGCGCGATGCGGCCCGCGACGGTCTTGCGCGCCGCCTCGGCCGCGCCGGCCTTGGCGTCGAAGACCAGCGTGCGCAGGCCCCCCTGGGCCGAGACCTGCGCGATCCCCTGCCCCATGGCGCCTGCGCCGACCACGCCGACGACGAAATCCTCTGCCTCTGGCTCACTCATCGCGTGCGGCCCCGCGGGGCCCTCCCTTGTCGATTCCGTCCCGTGGGTTCATCCCTTGGGTCGATTCCTTGAAGCACTCTAGCAACCGGGGGCGCGGGCGGAACAGGCGCCCGGAGGCCGGATCACGCCTCGCCGCGCAGCCGGGCGATGGTGGTGTAGGCGGAGATCGCCTCGAGCGAGCTGCGCACGTCGATCACCGCCGGGCCGTCCCAGGCCAGCGCCTCTGCCACGGCGGCGGCGGCGTCGCCGGGCTGCGCCACGGTCAGGCCCAGCGCCCCGAAGGCGCGGCCCCAGGCGGCGAAGTCGGGGTTCTCCAGCGTCGTGCTCGCCACCCGGCGCGGGTGGTCGCGTTCCTGGTGCAGGCGGATGGTGCCGTAGGAGCGGTTGTTCGACACCACGATCTTCGGCCGGGCGCCGTGCGCCACGGCGGTGGCCAGCTCGTTGCCGGTCATCATCAGCCCGCCGTCGCCGCAAAACGCGATCACCGTGCGCCCGGGCGCGCGCAGGCAGGCGGCGACGGCGCCGGGCACGCCCATGCCCATGGCGCCGCCGACCGAGCCCATGGCCGGCTGCGCGCCGTCCCACGGCCACAGCGAATGCACCCAGGTGGAGAAGTTGCCGGCATCCATGGTGACGATGGTCTCGCGCGGCGCGCGCTCGGCCAGCTCGCGCACCACGACGCCGAAGTCGACGCCGTCGGGGCGCTCGGCGGCGTGGTAGTCGGCGATGCCGCGCGCGGCGGCGTTGAGCCGGGCGCACCACTGGGCGCGGTCGCCGGGCGGGGTGGCGTCGCGCGCGGCCAGCGCGTCGAGGAAGGCGACCGGGTCCGAGACCAGCCCCAGATCGGGGCGGTAGAGGCCGCCAATGACGGCGGGGTCGGGGTAGACATGCACCAGCGGCTGCGCGGGCTGGGGCGCGCGGGGGAAGCTGTAGCCCTGGGTCGGCGTGTCGCCCAGCCGGGTGCCCACGGCCAGCACCAGGTCGGCCTCGGCCAGCGCCGCGATCAGAACGGGGGGCACCTTGAAGCCCAGATGCCCGGCGTAAAGCGGAGAGGCGTTGTCGAAGATGTCCTGGTGCTTGAAGGTCGGCGCCACCGGCAGGCCGTGCGCCTGCGCCCCGCGCTTGAGCGCGGCGCGGCCCTCGGGCCCGGCCATGAGCCCGCCGGCGATCAGGAGCGGGCGCTCGGCCGCCTCGAGCCGGGCGACGACAGCGTCGAGCTCGGCCGCCGCGGGCTGCGCGCGCACCACCGGCAGCGGCGCCATGACCGGCGCGTCGGTGGCGTCGCGCAGCATGTCCTCGGGCAGCGCGATCAGGGCCGGGCCCGGCGTGCCGGCCTCAGCCGCGTGCCAGGCGCGGGCCACCGTCTCGGGCAGCCGGGCGGGGTCGTGCACCTCCCACACGCCCTTGGCGACGGCGCCGAACATCTCGCGGTAGTCGATTTCCTGGAAGGCGCCGCGGCCGCGCTCGCGCCGCGCCACCTGGCCGATCAGCACCACCAGCGGCACCGCGTCCTGCTGCGCCACATGGACCGCGATGGCGGCGTTGGTGGCGCCCGGGCCGCGGCTGACCGCCAGCACGCCGGGCCGGCCGGTCAGCTTGGCGTCGGCCACGGCCATGAAGCCGGCGCCGCCCTCGTGGCGGCAGACCACGGTGTCGATCCCGGCCGCGTCGATCAGCGCGTCGAGCAGTTCCAGATAGCTCTCGCCCGGCACGCAGAAGATGCGGTCGACGCCGTGGGCGTGCAGGCATTCCACCATCAGGTCCGCGGCGCGGCGCATCCTCTCCCCCGTTTCTCAGCGTTGCCGACGAGTCGCGAAGCTTGAAGGCAAAACCGGATTTCGCAAGAGCGAAAGCGTGGGGTCGCCCACATTCCGACCGGGGGAGGAAACCGCCGCCGGCCTCCGCCGCCGCCGCCGGCGATCAGTAGGGCCCCGGCACGATCTCGCTGCCGTCGTCGAAGCGGCCGGGCCGGAAGCGCGCCAGCGCGTGGCCCGGGGCGCGGCCGGTCACCAAATCGGCCATGATGCGCCCGATCGCCGGGCCGATGCCGAAGCCGTGGCCGCTCAGCCCGGTGGCGAAGTAGAGCCCGCCGATACGCCCGTCCTCGCCCATCACCGGCACCGCGTCGGGCGTCACGTCGATCATGCCCGCCCAGGCCTCGGCGATGCCGGCACCGGCGAGCGCGGGGAAGCGCTGCGGCAGGCGCTGGCGGGCCCGCGCGACCACCGCGGCCGAGGGCGCCGGGTTCATGACGCGCAGGCGTTCGAACGGGCTGACCTCGTCGCCCGACCAGCGCCGCTTCGTGCTCCAGGCGCCGGGGAAGCCGCGCGGAGGCCAAGGCCTCAGGCGCACGTCCTTGGCCGATAGTTTGAAAAGTTTCATGAACTTGAAGAAGTATTTGAAGGAAGCGGGTGAGAGGTAGTGCTCGGCCACGTCGCCGGTCGCAACCGTATAGCCGCCGTCGGCGCGGCGCCGGATCGCGAGGCCGGGGCTCGAGACATTGGGCGCGTAGGCCTCCGGCGCCGGCCCGGTGCGCATGGCGGTTGAGCGCACCATGAGCTGCGGCAGCGCCAGCCCGGCATTGGCCGCGAAGAGCTCCGACCAGGCGCCGGCGGCCAGCACCACGCGGGGCGCGCGCACCCGGCCGGCCTCGGTGACGACCCCGGCGACGCGCCCCGCGGCGAGATCGAGCGCCCGCGCCGCGCAATTCTCGCGGATCAGCGCGCCGGCCCGCTGCGCCGCGCGCGCCAGTGCCGGCACGGCGACGAAGGGCTCGGCCCGGCCGTCGGACGGCGTGATCATACCCGAGATCCAGGTGCCGGGGATGTCGGGATAGCGCCGCCGCACCTCGGCCGCCGACAGGAGCTGCGTGTCGAGCTGGTGCTGGCGCGCGATCTCGTGCCAGGCCTCGTATTTGCGCGCCGTCTGCGGGCGGTCGGCGAGGTAGAGGCAGCCCGACTCGGTGAAGGCGAGGTCGGGCTCGCCGGTGCGCGCCGCCAGGCCGCGCCACAGCCGGTTCGCCTCCATCATGATCGGCAGCTCGGCGAGGTCGCGGCCCTGCTGGCGCACCCAGCCCCAGTTGCGGCTGGACTGCTCGCCGGCGATGCGGCCCTTCTCGAGCACCAGGACCGAGACGCCGCGCTCGGCCAGGAACAGCGCCGTCGAGACCCCGGCGATGCCGCCGCCGATCACCACCACGTCCGCCGACTCGGGCAGCGGGTCGGCAAAGGCGACGGGCGTGCGCTCGCTGATCATCGGCATGGCGACTCCCCTCCCCGCCGGCCCGGTCGGCGCGCCACTATCGCGGGCCGCGGCGCCGCTGCCAAGACGGGGCGGCGCCCGGAGGGTGCGGTTTTGCGGGACGGAGGCGGCGCGCTACTCGGCCTTGGCCTCCCACCGCCCGGCATTGGCCATGATCGCGGCGGTGCGCTCGTTCACCGACGGGTGCGAGGCGAGCCAGCTCATCTCCTCGGCGCCGGAGTTCGGCACCAGCTTGCGCAGCTTCTTGAGCATCGAGACCTGCGGCTCGGCGCCCAGGCCCGAGCGCAGCATCAGCGCCGTGGCATAGGCGTCGGCCTCGAACTCGTCCTTGCGGCTGAGGCGGCTGACCACGAACATCGAGACCCAGCGCGCCGCCAGCCAGCCGGCCAGCGGCACATAGCGGTTCAAGACCGAGCCCAGCATCATGTGCATGGTCTGCGCCCCGGTCACGTCGACGATGCGCCGCTTGGTGTGCCCCAGCGCCAGGTGCCCCAGCTCGTGGGCGATCACCGAGGCGAGCTCGGGCCCGGAGATCCGCCGCGCCTGGAAGTTCTTCACCAGCCCGGCGGTCAGGTAGATCTCGCCCGAGGGCGTGGCCAGACCGTTGACGGTGGGCATGTCGAGCAGCCGCACCTCGATGCGCTCGATGCCCGCGGTGCGCGCCAGCCGGTCGACTAGCGCCTCGACCTGGTCGTTGCGCAAGGGCCGCGAGCGCCGGCGCAGCGTCCGGCCCGATTGCCAGGCGGAAAACTTGATCATGCCGAAGAGGCCGAAGACGAGCAGCAGGATGGGCAGCAGCCGGCTCATTCGAATGAATATAGGCGAGTCGCCCGGGCGCGCAATCGGCCGTGGCGCGAGTTCACGTTTCTCCCCGGCGCAACGGAGAATTCTCGCCCCGGCGGCTAGCGCGGCGGCCCTGCCGGACTACAATGCAAGGCGGTATCCACCCTTGCCGGAGCCCGCCCATGAACCCGCCCATGAGCCCCCGAATGCAGCCGCTCGCACCGGCCGCCCGCCCCGCCGACCCGCAGGTGAGGGTCGGCCATGTCCACCTCAAGGTCGCCGACCTCGACCGGGCCATCGCCTTCTATTCCGGTGTGCTCGGCTTCGACGTGACGCAGAAGTACCGCTCGGGCGCGGCGTTCCTGTCGGCCGGCGGCTACCACCACCATGTCGGGCTGAACGTGTGGGAGAGCGCTGGCGGCACCCCGCCGCCGCCGGGCCATACCGGGCTCTACCACACCGCCTTCGTCTATCCCTCGCGCGCGGCGCTGGGCGCGGCGGTGAGCCGGGTGGTGGAGGCGGGCATCCCGCTCGAGGGCGCGGCCGACCACGGCGTCTCCGAGGCGGTGTATCTGCGCGACCCCGATGGCAACGGCGTCGAGCTCTACCGCGACAGGCCCGAGGCCGAGTGGCCGCTGGACGCGGACGGCAAGCTGACCATGGGCAACCAGCGGCTGGACGTCGCGGCACTGATGGCGGAGGCGGAGTAAGGCGCGATCGCGCCGGGCGGATCCCCTCGCCCCCGCGCGTACGCGCGCCCCGGGTCCCGGCCTTGAGCCGGGACCTCCTGCGGTGCCTGGGGAGGTTCGGGCTCGGGGGCCGGGGCCCAGGGCTCGGGATGTCCGGAGATGCCGCCGCTACCGCCCGAACTCCCGCGTCGCCGCCTCGATGCCGGCCAGCGTCATGGGAAACATCCGCCCGGCCATGATCTCGCGGATCATGCCGATCGACTGGGTATAGGCCCAGTGCGCCTGGGGCACCGGGTTGATCCAGGCGGCGTCGGGCCACTGCGCCAGCGCGCGGCCGAGCCAGACCTGGCCGGCCTCCGCGTTCCAGTGCTCGTTGGCGCCGCCGGGGATTGCGATCTCGTAGGGGCTCATCGCCGCGTCGCCGACGATCACCAGCTTCCAGTCGGGGCCGCAGGTGTGGATCAGGTCCCAGGTCGCGACCTGCGCGTCCCGGCGGCGGCGGTTGTCGCGCCAGACCGCCTCGTAGAGGCAGTTGTGGAAGTAGTAGTGCGCCAGGTGCTTGAACTCCGCCCGCGCGGCCGAGAACAGCTGCTCGACCACGCGGACATGGTCGTCCATCGAGCCGCCCGCGTCCGTGAGCATCAGCACCTTCACAGCGTTGTGCCGCTCGGGCCTGAGCCGGATGTCGAGCCAGCCCTGTTCGGCGGTGCCGCGGATGGTGCCCTCGAGGTCGAGCTCCTCGGCCGCGCCCTCGCGCGCCCAGCGGCGCAGGCGCCTGAGCGCCAGCTTGATGTTGCGCGTGCCCAGCTCGACGTCGCCGTCGAGGTTGCGGAATTCGCGCTTGTCCCAGACCTTTACGGCGCGGCGGTGGCGGCTCGCGTGCTGGCCGATCCTGACCCCCTCGGGGTTGTAGCCATAGGCGCCGAAGGGCGAGGTGCCGGCGGTGCCGATCCATTTCGAGCCGCCCTGGTGGCGGCGTTGCTGCTCGGCCAGGCGCTGCCTCAGCGTCTCAATCAGCTTCTCCCAGCCGCCCAGCGATTGGACCAGCGCCTTCTCCTCCTCGCTCAGGTGCTTCTCGGCCAGACGGCGCAGCCACTCCTCGGGCAGATCGACCGCCTCGAGCCCCGCCTCGCCCTGGGGCCGCTCGAGACCCCTGAACACCTCGCCGAACACCCGGTCGAAGCGGTCGAGATGGCGCTCGTCCTTCACCAGCGCGGCGCGGGCGAGATAGTAGAATGCGTCCACGTCATAGATCGCCAGCCCGGCGTCCATCGCCTCGATCAGGGTCAGGTGCTCGCGCAGCGACACCGGCACGCCGGCCGCCCGCAAGCCGAAGAAGAGCTTCAGGAACACCGCCCTAGCTTGCCCGGAGCCACGCGATCGCGACCAGCGCCGCCAGCGTGGCCAGCGCGATCGGGAAGCCGTGCGCCAGCGCATACTGGATGCGGTCAGCGATGGTGCCGCCGCGGCGGCTGGCGCGCTGCCACCCAAGCAGGCAGCCCAGAATGAAGGCGACCACGAACAGGTATGACATAAATCTCCCTCCTCAGGCGGCCGGCTTGCAGTGCGCCGCGCGGTGCCCCGGGCCGAGCGCGTAGTCGTTCCACTCACTGGCCAGCCGTGCCACCGACCTGGCGTGCGCGCTGTCGGGCGCGACCCGCGCCAGCGCGTCGTCCTCGATGGTGTAGAGCGCCGCCAGCTGATCGTCCTGACCGTGCGCCGCCAGCACTGGCCAGGTCGCCTCGGCGACATCGACGGCGTCGCGGGCGCGGCCCAGGCGCAGCAGCGCGCAGGCGCGCTCGAGCGCGATGCGCGCATGGCGGATGTCGGAGGCGCCATGCACGGCGTCGCACACGTCGCGCGCCCGGTCGAAGAAGGCCAGCGCCTTGGCCGGATCGTGCCGCGACAGCACGCGGCCGGCCGTCATCAGCGTGAAGCAGTCCTGCGCCGAGCCGGGCGCGTAGGCCTCTACCACGGTCAGCGCCTCCTGCGCCAGCTGGCGGGTCTGCGCCTCGGTGGTCCCGCGCGAGAACAGCCGCGTGATCAGCCGGGGCCAGTCTCCCAGATCGCCCAGGTGCAGCGGCGGCAGCGGCGGCGCGCCGATGCCGGCGGGGTTGATCCGGTCGAGCACCGAGCGCGCCCGCGCCTCGACCACCGACCGGGTCAGCCCCGTCTCCATGTCCGGGGCGTAGAGCACGCGCAGCATCAGGTAGTCGAGCTTGGTCGGCCAGATATGCGCCCCGTCGTCGTTGAAGGCGGAGCTGCCGAGCCCGTAGAGGTCGTTGACCAGCCCCATCGCCTGCGGGATCTCCTCGAGCAGGCAGCTGCGCACCTGAAAGGGCGGCGCATTGTCGGGGATGAACACGGTCATCGCGGTCAGGCGCCGCGCCTCGGCCAACGCGTCGGCGCCGCGGCCCAGGGGGTCGGCGGAATAGTGCTTCCAGCTGACGTCGCCATAGGCCGTGACGCAGGCGGCGGTGCGCAGGGTGGAGTCGAACCGCGCGCCGTCGACGAAGCGCACAATCAGGTTGGCCGGCCGGCGGCGCGCGACCGACACCCCGGTCTGGTTGTGGATCTCGGCGAGGTAGGCGTCGAGGAAGGCCGTGTAGCGCGGCGCCTCCGCCCCCTCGAGCGCGACCGAGACCGGCCGCTCGTAGCGCACCAGGTTGGGCCGCGGCGTGCCCCACTCGGTATCGAGCGAGAGCGTCACGAACAGGCGCGCCAGGCTGGCATTGTCGTAGGCGGTGTGGCCGGCGGGCAGCGCCGCGCCCAGCCGCGGGAAGGCGGGCGGCGTCTCGGGCGCCAGCGTCTGCGAGGCGGCGGGCGAGGGCCTGGGTGCCGCCGGCGCGCAGGCGGCGAGTGCCAGGGCCAGGAGGGCAAGAAGCGGCGGCAGGCGCATCAGCGCTGGTACTTGATGAAGGGCGTCAGCGTCGCCACCCGGTCATAGAGCTGCCGCGCGGTGGCGTTGAAGTCCTGCGTCAGCCAGTAGACCGTGGGGCAGCCGGCCGCGTCGCCCGCGGCATAGACCGCCTCGATCAGCGCCCGGCCGGCGCCGGTGCCGCGGGCCGCGGGCTCGACATAGAGGTCCTGCAGGTAGATCACGTTCTCGACCCGCCAGCAGTGGCGATGGAACAGGTAATGGGTCAGACCGACCAGCCGGGCGCCGTTCTCGGCCACCAGGCCGCGGAACTCGCCGGGCTCGCCCGAGACGAGGCGGGCGAAGGTGGTGCGGTAGACCTGCTCGGGCACGGAGGTCTCGTAGAACTCCAGATAGCCGGTCCACAGGCGTCGCCAGTCGGCCTCGTCGGCGGCGCGCAGCGGGCGGATGGTGATCGAGGTCATCTCGGGCTCCAGGCAAACCCGGCCGGCCGGACCGGGCAAGGCCCTGCCAGCGGGCCGCAGGGGATGGGGCAAAATGATCCGAAATCGCCGGCATCATCAAGCCCGCAATCGCGGACCGGGCGCCGGCCGGGCAGGAAAGCCCGTGGTCCCGGCCCGGGTGCTGCGTCCGAGGTGCCGCTTCGGTCGGCGGCGGAGCACCTTGTCCGAGGGCCCCGGACGTCACGTTTTATTGAAACGCGACCCTCTTCGTTAAATAAAGCCGCCGGCATTTCCATATTTCAAAGACGAAGCAAGCATTGGCGCCTTGCCTGGAAAGGAGGCAAGAGATGAAACCCCTCCCCCTCGTGATCCTGCTGGCGGGCCTTGCCGCCAGCGCACCCGCGATGGCGGGTCAGATCATCGACACCGGCTCGCCCAATGCCCGCAACCGGGCCGCCGTCATGACTGCGGTCGCGCCGGCAACCAGGGCGCGCACCGATCTGCGGGTCTGCAGCGAAGGCGTGACGGCCTCGCTGGCGAAAAGCTGAGCCGGATCGCGCTGACTGCCTGGGGGCGCGGTGGCTGGGGGCGCGGTGGCTGGAGGCGCGGTGGCTGGGGGCCGCCGCCGGGAACGGGCCGGGACTGCGGGCCTCGGGCAAAGGTGATCGGTGCAGTGTCCCGCAAGGGGCAAGGTCCCGCAAGGGGCAAGGTCCCGCAAGGGGCAAGGTCCCGCAAGGGGCAAGGTCCCGCAAGTGGCAAGCGGCGCCGAGATATCCGGAGATCGGGTTTGAAGAGCCGTCAGTTTATAAACGCAAAATATCTCAACAGGTTCCATCAAAGATAATTTCTTTTGGAATCTGCGAATCCGCCCTTCAATTCTCCAATATGCGTATCACATGAGAGGCCATGCGCTGAACAGGCGTAATGAAATCGGAATGGAGGAAAGACATGAAAGGCTTCGCCCTGACAGCACTGGCCCTGACCTTGGCTGCGAGCACCCCCGCCCTCGCGGGCAGCAGCGCCACCAAAGCCACCTGCGCTGCCAAGCAGGCGGACCTGGCCAAGACGCAGCCGGGCAGCGTCAACAGCAATTGTCTGCATCCGAAGACCGCGGCGAATAACGAGACCAGCGTCACCGTGGGCAACGCCGGCAAGACGGCGAGCCTTGCGGAGCAGACCGCCGAGGAGACGCCGGAGCAGAACACCACGGCCGTCAAGCCCAGCCAGATGAGCACCGCGGGCACCAACGCCACGATCAACAAGTGATCGCGGGCCGCGCCGGCGCCTCCCGGGCCACGAGGTGCGCGGGAGGTGCCGCCGGCGGATTGCACACGGGCGGCGCGCGCGCTTCGGCGGGCGCGCCGCTCGGCGTTTTCAGCCGCCGCGGCGCCGGGCCAGGAAGGCCAGGCGCTCGAACAGGTGCACGTCCTGCTCGTTCTTGAGGAGCGCGCCATAGAGCGGCGGGATCGCCGAGGCCGGGTCGGCGCGCAGCGCCGCCGGCTCCACCTCGTCGGCCATCAACAGCTTCAGCCAGTCCAGCACCTCCGAGGTCGAGGGCTTCTTCTTCAGCCCCGGCGTGTCGCGGATCTCGTAGAACTGGGTCAGCGCCGCGCGCACCAGCTCGCGCCTGATGCCGGGAAAGTGCACGTCGATGATGCGCGTCATCGTCTCCGTGTCCGGGAAGGCGATGAAGTGGAAGAAGCAGCGGCGCAGGAAGGCGTCGGGCAGCTCCTTCTCGTTGTTCGAAGTGATGATCACGATCGGGCGGTGCCGGGCGCGCACGGTCTCGCCGGTTTCGTAGACGTGGAACTCCATGCGGTCGAGCTCCTGAAGCAGGTCGTTGGGGAAGTCGATGTCGGCCTTGTCGATCTCGTCGATCAGCAGCACGACCTTCTCCTCGGCGGCGAAGGCCTCCCACAGCTTGCCGGGGCGGATGTAGTTGGCGATCTCGTGCACCCGGCCCTCGCCCAGCTGGCTGTCGCGCAGCCGGCTGACCGCGTCGTATTCATAGAGCCCCTGGTGCGCCCGGGTGGTCGACTTGACGTGCCACTCGATCAGCCGCAGCCCCAGCGCCGTGGCCACCTGGCGCGCCAGCTCGGTCTTGCCGGTGCCCGGCTCGCCCTTGACCAGGAGCGGGCGCTCCAGCCGGATGGCGGCGTTGACCGCGGTCATCAGGTCCTCGGTGGCGACGTATTCGGCGGTTCCCTCAAAGCGCATTGCGGCCCTTTCCGCGCCCGTTTTCGCCGCCCGGGCGCCGTCTGAGAATTTTTCAAGCGGCCGAGGGATATAGCGCAAAGTCCCGCGTGTTTTAAGTGGTGACAAGCCCTGGCATCCACACTATAGAAGCGCACACTACTGGTGGTGGAAATGCCAAGAGCAGCCCAGAGCGGAGCGTGGCGAGGGTAGCGCGAATGAATCTCGAAGTCCGTGTCGACTCTGACTACGAACCCGGCGACGACGAGCCGTTCATGTGCGAGCGGCAGAAGGACTTCTTCCGGCGCAAGCTGTTGGCCTGGAAGGACTCGATCCTGAACGAGAGCCGCGAGACGCTGGCTCAGATGCAGCAGGACAACTACAGCCTGCCCGACCTCGCGGACCGCGCCTCGGCCGAGACCGACCGGGCGCTGGAACTGCGCACCCGCGACCGCCAGCGCAAGCTGATCGCCAAGATCGACTCGGCGCTCGAGCGCATCGAGAGCGGCAGCTACGGCTATTGCGAGGAGACCGGCGAGCCGATCTCGCTCAAGCGCCTGATCGCACGGCCCATCGCCACCATGTCGCTCGCCGCGCAGGAGCGGC
>NZ_JBZSYN010000185.1:0-25804 GCF_058622915.1 Thermohalobaculum sp.
GGACAAGGTCGTCGTCATTACCGGCGCAAGCAGTGGCCTGGGCGCGGCGACCGCACGCCATCTCGCGGGACAGGGTGCGACTGTCGTGCTGGGCGCGCGCAGGTCGGACCGCATCCAGGCCCTGGCCGACGAACTGACAGCCAACGGTGGTACGGCTCTTGCCGTCGCGACGGATGTGACCAGCCGCGAGCAGGTGCAGGCCCTCGTCGACAGGGCGGTCGACGCCTACGGCCGTGTCGACGTCATGCTGAACAATGCCGGGCTGATGCCGCTCGCGCCGCTCGAGCGGCTCAAGATCGACGAGTGGGAGCAGATGGTCGACGTCAACATCAAGGGCGTGCTCTACGGCATCGCCGCCGCTCTGCCGCACATGAAGGAGAACAAGAGCGGCCACATCATCAACGTGTCCTCGGTCTACGGCCACAAGGTCGCGCCTGGCGCTGCCGTCTACTGCGGCACGAAGTTCGCCGTTCGCGCCATTTCCGAAGGGCTCCGGCAGGAGGTGAAGCCCTACGAGATTCGCACGACCATCATCTCGCCGGGCGCGGTGGCGACCGAGCTGCTCGACCATATCAGCGAAGAGGACATTGCCAAGGGCGTGCGCGAGCACGTCGCGGAGATCGCGATCCCCGCCGAGTCCTTCGCGCGCATGGTCGCCTTCGCGATCAGCCAGCCGGCGGAAGTCGACGTCAACGAAATCCTGTTCCGGCCGACCTTGCAACCGATCTGAGCGGCCAAGGTTCTTCCTTCCGCGGCTGTGCCGCGGTTCGGGAACCCGCCAGCGCGGCCCTCGCCCACCGACAGGGCGGCGGGGCCGCGCCCCTTCCGAAAGAGACGAACCGATGACGAACACAACCCATGCCCCCGGCGTCGGCTGGCACGACGACTCGACCTCCGGGGCGATGCTCGCCGTCACCTGTTGCGGGCCGTTCCTGGCGCTGATGGCGTTCACCACGCCCATCGCCAACCTGACCGGAACTGCCGCGGCGCTCGGCGCCGATCCCGGCGCACAGGCCTGGATCCTCAGCGCAATGCCTGTCGGCACCGGCGCGGCCGTCCTGAGCAGCGGGGCGATAGGCGACGACCACGGCCGGCGCGCCACGTTCGTGGCGGGCGCGGTTTCGCTTGCCGTCGCCTCGCTGTTCGGCGCGCTGGCGCCGACGGCCGTTCTGTTGATCCTGGCGCGGATCTTTCAGGGGGTCGGAAGTGCCGCCATCTTTTCCTGCGGTCTCGGCCTCATCGGAAAGATGTATCCGTCGGGCCACGGACGCGCGCGGGCGACCGCTGTCTGGGCGGCGGCCCTGGGTGCCGGTGTTGCGCTCGGCCCGCTCGTCTCGGCCGGACTGAGCGATCTCGCGGGGTGGCGCGCGCCCTATTTCGTCACGGCCGTGGGCGCAGCCGCTCTCGCGGTCCTCGCCAGGGCCGTCTTGCCCGAAGCGCGCGCCGATACCCCGCGCCGTGTCGACGCGGCAGGAACGCTTCTTCTCGGTCTCGGCGTCGCGTCGTTGCTCTCAGGGCTTGTCGATGCCAGGACGGGATGGAACGGCTGGACCGCGCTCCTGCTCCTGGCCGGTCCCGCACTGATCGTGCTCTTTCTGACGGTGGAAACGCGGATCTCCGGGCCCATGCTGGATCCGCAGCTGTTTCGCCGCCCCGATTTCATCGGCGCCACCGTGGCCGCTCTTGCGGCCGGTGCGGGCGTTCTGTCGCTGGTCTCTTTCCTGCCGACACTGCTCGAGCAGGCGATGCATATGGCACCGCTGAGCGCGGCCGCAGTGCTGCTCGCATGGTCGGCGACGAGCGTGGTCAGCGCCCTAGGCGTGCGGTGGCTGCCGTCCTCCGTGAGCGGTCGAACGCTGCTGATCCTCGGGCTTCTCGGGTCCGCCGCCGGCCAGTTGGGTCTCTACGGCCTCGCGTCCAAAAGTGCAGTCGGCCGAATGCTGCTGCCCCTGCTGGTTGCAGGAGTCGCCTACGGGGTCCTCAATGCCGGTCTCGGCCGCCAGGCGGTGGCGAGCGTGCCTGCGGATCGCGCGGCGATGGGCGGTGGAGCCAACAACACCGCGCGCTATCTCGGTTCGGCGATTGGGCTGACGGTTGTCACCGTGATCGTCACGCACGGGGCGAGCGTCCCCGATATGCTTGGCTCGTGGAACATTGCAGTGTTGCTTACGAGCGCGTTCTCCCTGCTCGGCATGGGGCTGGTCATCACGGCGAGAGAGCGCACTCGGGCGTGACGTGGCCTATCGACTCGTCAGTGGGTGGCCATTGTTCCGGCGTGACGCGAGTCACACTTTCCATCGCAGCTCGTCTCAAGACTTGGCGGGGTCTATTCGATTGTAGAAGACGAGGACGGACGGGTCTTCGCAAAGGAAGTAGCCCGGCGTGTAGTACCCGGTTGTCGCGAAATCGATCCGGCCGTCTCCATCGAAGTCTCCCAGAGCGATCCGCGCCGCAGAGGCCGAAGATACGCGGGTCTTGGTAAAGACCGCGTTTTCGACGTCGATGCACTTGTAATAGAACACGCCCTGCCACGGCCACGGACCGCGCAGCGCGACGAGGAACTCGTCGTCGCCGTCGCCGTCGAAATCGGCTGTCATGACGTGGTGGCCCGGCCCCTCGTCGGATTCGTTCGGGTCGCCGTAGACATCCAGCACGGTGCGCCGCCACTTCGCATCGTCGAGGCGTCCGCCGCCCTCCTTGGTGTAGATGGCCACAACGTTGCCATGGAACGGCTCGACGGTCGCGATATAGGCGTATGGGTCGCCTTCGACCTTGCCGAAAGCGAGATTGCCGGTGCCCTTGAAATGGGTCTGCGTGTATTCCGTCAGCTCGCCCGTTCCGAGCACCGAGTGCGTCCAGGCGCCGTTCTCGTAACGAAACCAGCAGACGCCTTCCTCGGTCGCCAGCATGACCGAGTCGAGGGCGTCGGGCCCGGCCCACCTGCCGACCACGACGTCGTGGATGATGCGGAAGCTTTTATCGTCGACCATCTCGCCCGGCCAGCTCTTGGCCCCGGCCGGGTCGTCGGGGCGGTGGTAGAGCATGACCTTCACCGGCTCGTGCACGCCGGCCATACCGCCCTCGGGGCCGACGACCGGCAGACCCATCAGCTCGGGCTTCTCGCGCTGGGTGAAGTGGCCAAAGCGCAGCCGGTGCGTGGCCATCAGCTCGCCGACGAAGTGCTGCTCCCACCTCCCGTCGGCCCCGTTGCCGGGGTTGCGCAACCATGAAATCTTCCCGTCCTCGGGCCGGCAGTGATACATGCACTCGCCGTAGTCGTGGCAGACGACCAGGTCCTCGCGCCCGTCCCCGTCGATGTCGATGTGATCCATCGCCACCGGCTTCGAAAGCTGGCCGATGACCCGTTTCTTCCAGCCCGGATTCTCGTACCAGACGATTTCACCCTCGGCGAGCCCGGACGCGACAAGGTCGAGCTTGCCGTTGCCATTGAGGTCGACACTGTCGAGCCAGTAGCCATCCTTCAACCCTCCTTCGACGAGGACCTGCTCGAATGTCGGCTGGGCGAATTTCACTTTCATCTGGACCTCTCCGCGGGAAGCTCTTCGTCGATGCGTCGCCGCTATTTCGTGCTGATGAATTTCGTGCTGATGAGCGGTGCCGGGGCGGCGCGCTGAACTCCGCTTCCCGGACGGCTCGCGCAGCATAACGAGTCGGTTAGGCGCTTTCGAGTGAAAATCGGCGCAGCCGAGTCTCAACTGTATTTGATTTGCAATGTATTAACGTGGGTACGATCATGATCGATCCAATCACATGAATACATTGGGGAGGAACCATGAGCGATATCGAGGGGAACAAGGCCCTGATCCGGCGGGTTTACGAGGAAGGTTTCAGCAATCATGACGTCGACATAATGGACGATACATTCTCGCCCGGATATGTCTGTCGGTTCCCCGGTCTCGAGCCGATCTCCGGACTGGCGGCGGCGAAGGAAGCGATCGGACACTTTCTGCAGGCGTTCCCCGCGACCTACCGCATCGAGCACCTTGTCGGTGAGGGAGATCGAGTCGCGGCGCGCTGGAGCGCGGAAGGCGTCCACGCCGGCGAGTTCCGGGACATGGCCGACCCCTCGAAAGTCTACCCGCCGACCAATCGTCCGGTGCGCTTCAGCGCGACCGATATCTATCGCTTCGAGGACGGCAAGATTGCCGAAGAATGGAACAGCCTCGAGGAATACGGACTGCTCGCTCAGATCGGCGCCCTGACGCCGAGTGACTGATCCGCCCGGGGCCAAGATCGCCACGCGGTCCGGCCCCGATCTGCACCCGGCCGGAAAGAACAATTCTTCAGCGCGAGAGAGGCATTATGCCCCTGAGTCTTGCATCTCCAGTCTTCGCACCGGGCTCCGATCTGCCCGAGCGGTATACCTGCCGCGGCGCCGGTCTGTTGCCGCCGCTCGCCTGGTCGGGCGTGGCGAGCAATACGGTCAGCTTCGCCCTGATGCTCGAGGATCCCGACGCCCCGGGCGGGATGTTCCGGCATTTTTGCGCCTATGGCATTCCGGCCGAGATGCGCGAGTTGCCCGAGGGGAACGGCGATCTGCCCGAGCCGATCCAACCGGCCTTGCATGATTTCGGCGCGGTTGGACTCTTCCCTCCATGCCCGCCACCGGGAACGGGCGCACACCGATATCGCTTCCGCCTCGCGGCGCTGTCATCGACGCCGCAGTTTGAGCGTCCGCCGACCGCGCAGGGGCTGATCGCGGTGATGCAGCCGAGCCTGTTGGAAGAGGCAGTTCTGGTCGCCAGCTGCGCCAGCTGAGCCCGCCGCCCGAAATCGTGGTGTTGCAGCAATGCGTTCGAAAGACGAGACGCTCAAGCATCCGTTACTCCGGCCGCTTTTGGGTTGTCGGACCCGTTTTGGCGGTGTTAGCGTCGGCGTGCGAGGCGAGGAGCGGGGCGCGCCCTTACGGGGCAGCTTACCGGGCAGCAAGAATCGCGATTTTGGTGGGAAGGAAAGGCGCGGAATGGCCAGCATCCGCTCCTTTGGGATCGAACGTATCGGAGCATTGTCCGACGGAGTCGTCGCGATCGCGATCACGCTCCTTGTCCTGGACGTCAAGGTCCCCCTCGACGTCGTCAAGGATACGGTGCTTTGGGTTCAGCTGCAGCACCAGGTTCCGGAGCTGACGGCTTGGCTGATCAGTTTCGTCATTATCGCGCTGGTCTGGTTCGATCAGCATTATTTATTCTCTCACAGCGGCAAGACCGACAGCCGCTTCATCCTGATCACCATGTTGCAACTCGGCGCCATCACGCTGATTCCGCTCGGCGCACATCTGCTCGGCCACTATCCCGACGATCCGCTCTCGGCAGCGATCTTTTCCACCATAATGCTGCTCAACGGCCTGCTGATGGCGGCAAGCGCTTGGTACCTGTCGCGCCACACGGAGCTGCACGCGAAGTCCGAGGCACGCTTCCTGCACCGGCAGGCCGTCTACCACGCCATCAGCTTTCCGCTCACGGCTGCGTTCGCCTATCTGGTGGCCATTTTGCAGTATCCGCTCGTCGGCACCGCCGTGTGGATGATGAAGCCGGTGGGTTACGCGATCTATCACACGGCCCATAACCGCTATCTAGACCAAATCGCCAAGCAGCAGGCGACAGACGGGGAGGAGACATGGGCTTCCAGCCAATCGAAAGCTACGGACTAATTGGCGACATGCACACTGTTGCGTTGGTCTCGCGCGAAGGCTCGATCGACTACATGTGCATCCCCCATTTCGACTCGCCGACCGTCTTCGCGGCGCTGCTCGACGACGAGGAAGGCGGCCGGTTCCGCATCTCGGCGGTCATGGACGGCCAGCGCATCCGCCAATTCTACATTCCCGACACCAACATTCTGATGACCCGCTTCCTCGGCGAAGATGGCGTGGCGGAGATCATCGACTTCATGCCGACCCCCGAGGAACAGCACGCGCACAGGCTGGTGCGGCGCTTGAAAACGATCCGTGGCCGGGTTTCGTTCGAGATGTTCTGCGCGCCGCGCTTCGACTATGCGCGTGCCGAGCACACACTCGAGGTCGATGGCAAGCGGGCGCTGTTCCGACCGCCCGAAGGCCGGGGCAGGGCGCTCCGACTGTACGCGCCGGTCGCGATGGACCCAGCCCATCTCGATGCGCGGGCCCGCTTCACGCTCAAGGCCGGCGAGGAGGCCGACTTCGTGCTCGAGGTGGCGCAGGACGACCATTCGAGCGTGGCCGAGCACCACGGCTACCCCGAGCAGGCCTTCACCAGGACGTTGCGCTACTGGCGAAAATGGATGGGCCGCTGCAACTATGACGGCCGCTGGGAGCAGGCGGTGAACCGCTCGGTGCTGTGCATGAAGCTGTTGACCTCGGCGCCCTGCGGTTCGCTCGCCGCCGCCGCGACCTTCGGTCTGCCGGAAAGCATCCGCGGCGAGCGGAACTGGGACTACCGCTACACCTGGATCCGCGACGCCTCGCTGACCGCCGCGACCCTTGTCGATGTAGGTCTGCACGAGGAAGCGCGCGGCTATGTCGACTGGATCGCGGACCGCTACCGCAACTCGTCGGAAGGGCAACTCCAGATCATGTACGGCATCGACGGGCGCGGCGACCTCACCGAGCAGACGCTCGATCATCTCGACGGCTATATGGGTTCGCGCCCCGTCCGCGTCGGCAACGGCGCCTATTCCCAGCTCCAGCTCGATATCTACGGCGAGCTGTTGCTGTTCTTCGAGCGCTACGACGCCGAGGTCGAGCCCATCTACAACGACCTGTGGATGCACGTGAAGAAGACCGTCGACTGGGTCTGCAAGAACTGGGACCGCGAGGACGAGGGCGTGTGGGAGGTGCGCGGCGGACAGCGCAAGTTCCTCTACTCGCGGCTGATGGACTGGGTCGGGATCGACCGCGCCGTGCGCATCGCGGAGCGCCGGTCGCTGCCGGCGCCGCTCGACAAATGGCGCGCGACGCGCGATGCGATCCATGACGAGATCTACAAGAATTTCTGGGACGCAAAACGGCAGGTCTTCGTCCAGTACCGCGGCAGCAACGTGCTGGACGCCTCTTGCCTGTTGATGCCCATAACCGGCTTCGTCGCGCCACGCGAGCCACGCTGGCTCTCGACGCTCGAGGCGGTGGGCAGCGAACTCGTCGACGACTCGCTCGTCTATCGCTACCGCACCGACCAGGCCGCGTCCGACGGGCTGGCCGGCTCGGAAGGCACCTTCAGCATGTGCACATTTTGGTATGTCGACTGCCTCGCCCGCGCCGGCCGGGTCGAGGAGGCCCGGCTGATCTTCGAGAAGATGCTGCACTATGCCGGCCATCTCGGCCTCTATGCCGAAGAGCTGGGGCCGACGGGCGAGCACCTCGGCAACTACCCGCAGGCGTTCACGCATCTGGGGCTGATTGGCGCGGCGCGCGCGCTCGACGCGGCGCTCGACCGTGCCGCCGATCTCGAAGGCCGTGTCTGACCGAGCCGGGGGAACGACGATGGAAGACCCGCTCACGCTGGCGAACGAGCATGCCAGGGCACTGGTCTCGGCAAGGGGCGCCCAGCTTGTCTCGTTTCGCCCCGCCGACATGCCCGAGCTGATCTGGCAGGGCGCGCCCGGCCGCTGGCCCGACCATGCGCCACTGCTGTTCCCGCTTATCGCGCAGACTCCCGGCGGCCAGGTCGAAGTCGGCGGCCGAAAATACCCGATGCCGCCGCACGGCTTTGCCCGCAGCTCGGACTTCGCAGCGGAGGTCCGCGGACCGGCCGAGGTGGTGCTCCGCCTCGTGGACAGCGCCGGGACACGCCGCCACTTCCCGTTCGCCTTCACCTTCACGGCCCACTACTGGCTGGAGGGCGCGGATCTGCACCTGACGCTTTCGGTGGAGAACCGGGACAGCTCGGATTTGCCCTGCGACGTCGGCATCCATCCGGGGGTCAACTGGCCTCTCGAGCCCGGCCGATCGAAGGACGACTACAGCGTCGTCTTCGTGGCCGAGGAACGCGCGCCGATCCGCCGCGGCGTCGGCGACCCGGTCATGCTCGTGCCCGAGCCGCAACCCAGCCCCGTCGAGGGGCGGATCCTGCGGCCACGCGATTCGCTCTTCGAAGACGCCTTGCCGATCGTGTTCGATCGCCTAGCGAGCCGGAGCCTGACCTTTGCCTGCGAGGGCGGGGCGGGGCTGCGCCTCGATTTTCCCGACAGCCCGAGTCTCGGGCTGTGGATGCAGCCCGGGGCCACCTTCCTGGCGATCGAGCCCTGGTACGGTTACCCGGCACAGGTCGACTTCACGGGCCCGCTCGCGCAAAAGCCGGGCATCGCAACGGTTGCGCCGGGGCAGAGCCGGTCGTGGCGGTTTACCGTCGCGCCACTGCCTGCTTGCGTCAATCCGCCCGTGTCGTGAGCGCGCCATGCGGGCAGCCACAACACCGTGAAACGCCGCTCGTTGCCGTGAAAGCGGCGTAGTTCAAGATCTCGATGAGGGAGCCGGACCTGCCGGCTCCCGGGGAGCCGAAGGGGATTGCCATGAAATACTCGTCAGCCCGCCCCGCCATTGCGGCGGGGTCCGGAGCAAGCGTCGCGGCGAACAGGGAGGCCGGAGCAGCGCTTGACCGGGCGCCCCGGAACGCCCGGTGAGCGGTGCCACCCCCGCCTTCCAGGTAACGCCCGAGCAGGCCGCGCAAACCGAGTACGACGTGGTCATCGTCGGCTCCGGTGTCAGCGGGTCGGTCATAGCCAAGCAGCTGGGCGCGGGCGGCGCCCGTGTCCTCGTGGTTGAGGCGGCATCGGGCAAGGACCTAACCGTCAGCGACTACGAGGAGAGCCTCAGGCACTTCTACTCGGCGGTGTCGAAGGACAACAACGCCGCCTATGCCGAGAACCGCAACGTGCCGATGCCGCGCAGCTACGAGACCCAGAAGCTCGAGCCGGGCATGCGCAACACGTCGGGCTATTTCGTACAGAACGGCCCGTTCGAGATCGACAGCACATATGCACGCGTCCTCGGCGGCACGACCCGGCACTGGGAGGCCAAGGCGCTGCGCATGCTGCCGGATGATTTCCGGCTGCGCACGCGGTTCGGACAGGCCCGGGATTGGCCCGTCGCTTACGACGACCTCGCGCCCTACTACCGCGAGGCCGAGCGCGAGCTTGGCGTCTCGGGCGATGTCGAGACGCAGGATTATGGCGGGCTCGATTTTGGGCCGGACTACGTCTTTCCGATGCGCGGAATGCCGCCCTCCTGGCTCGACAAGTTGGTTGCCCGGAACCTCGACGGTATCGATGTGTCCCTCGACGGGGAGTCGTTTACGCTCAGCCTGCGCGGCACGCCGCAGGCGCGCAACGGCATTCCCAACCCAAAGTATGACGGCGGCAAAGGCTACAAGCCCGTCGGCGCGGTCAGCATCCATCAGGCGGAGCTGGGCGAGCGCTGTCAGGGCAACACGAACTGCGTTCCGATCTGTCCGGTCCAGGCCAAGTACGACGCCAGGCGCACGCTCTTCGCCGGGCTCGAGACAGGCTGCGTCGACCTGCTGCCGCAGACCGTCGCCTCGAAGGTCAACATCGACCCGGCAAGCGGCCGGGTCACGGAGATCGAGTTTCGCAGCTATCGTGACCCGGACTCGCCCGCGCACATCACCGGCAATGTGCGCGGCAAGGTGTTCGTGCTCGCGGCCAATGCCATCGAGAACGCGCGCCTGATGCTCGCCTCGAACCTGCCGAGCTCGAGCGGTCTGGTGGGGCGCAACCTGATGGATCACATGTTCGTGCTGACCTGGGCGCTCATGCCCGAGGTCGCCGGTGCCTATCGGGGACCGCTGTGCACCTCGGGCATCGAGGATTTGCGCACCGGCTCCTTCCGGCGCCGGCAGGCAGCGTTCCGCACCAGCATCCATAATGACGGCTGGGGTTGGGCGACGGCGGCACCCTATACCGATCTGGATCTGCTGGTGGATCGGGAAAACAGGTTCGGCCGCGCGCTGCGCGAGGGGCTGGTCGACCGGGTCTCGCGTCAGGTTCTGATGGACTACATGATCGAGGTCCTGCCCGAGGAATCGAACCGGATCTCGGTCGACCCCCAGTTCACCGACCAGCTCGGCAATCCGCGGCCGGTGATCTCGTTCGGCGTGTCGCACTACACGCTGGAGGGCGCGGCGTTTGCCCGGCGGCTGTCGCGGCGCATCTACCAGAGGCTCGGCGCCGAGGATCACACCGCATACGATCCCGAGACCTACGGCTATATCGACTACGAGGGCGAGCCTTACGTGCTGCGCGGCGGCAATCACTGGGCCGGCACGCACATCATGGGCGCCAGCGCCCGCGACTCGGTGGTCGACCACCGGCAACGCTCCTGGGACCACGAGAACCTCTACATGGTCGGTGCTGGCAGCATGCCGACCGTCGGCACGGCGAACACGACCCTGACGCTCACGGCGCTGTGCTTTCGCACCGCGGAGCACATTGCCCGGGATATCGGCGGCGCCGTCTCTGATCGCCCGCTGGCCACGGGAGGCCGCGCATGAGCCTGCACCAGATCGCCGACATCGAAGAGCTGAAACGCCACCTGCAAGCCGCGGTCCAGCTCGAGCACGCTACGATCCCGCCTTATCTGACGGCGCTCTACTCGATCCACCCGGGAACCAACCCCGACGCCTACCACGTCATCCGCGCGGTCGCCGTCGAGGAAATGTTGCACCTGACACTGGCGGCGAACATCCTGAACGCGGTGGGCGGGCAGCCGGATCTCAGCGGACCGGGCTTCGTGCCGACCTACCCGGCCTATCTGCCGGACGGCGAGACCGATTTCCAGGTCGACCTGCTGCCCTTCTCGAAGGCAGCGATCGAGTGCTTCCTCAAGATCGAGCGCCCCGCCAGCGCCGCGGGCGAGGGTGTGCAGACCGTCACCCGCAAGCGCAAGGAGGGCGCGCTGCGCGCCGCGCACGTCCACGACGACTCCGACGAGCACTTCTACAGCATCGGAGAATTCTACCAGGCCATCGAGCAGGGCCTGGACAGACTGCACGCACAGATGGGCGACGCCATGTTCTGCGGCGACCCGGCGCTGCAGGTGACGCCGGACTACTACTATTCCGGCGGTGGCGACGTGATTGCGGTCACCGATCTCGCCTCGGCCAAGGAGGCCATCCGGCTGATCTCCGAGCAGGGCGAGGGGCTCGGTGGCGCTATCTACGACTACGAGGACGAGATCGCGCACTACTACCGTTTCGAGCAGCTCCTGCTTGGCCGCTACTACCGGCCGGGCGACGAGGCGGGCAAGCCCAGCGGGGGCCAGGTCGATGTCGATTGGGACGCGGCCTATCCGATCAGGAAGAACGCCCGGATTGCCGACTATCCCGAGGGCTCGGAGCTGCGCGAGGCCGCCATCGCCTTCAATCGGCGCTACAAGGAGTTCCTCGACCTGCTGACCCGCTCCTTCCGGGGCGAGCCGGCGCTCCTGATCGCGGCCGTGGGCGGCATGTTCGAGATCAAGGAGCTTTGCTACCGCCTGATGCGGCAGCCGATAGACGGCCGGGCAGGCGAGCACGCAGCCCCGACCTTCGAAATTTGAGACGGGAGAGCCAGATGCAAACCGACAGCGCGTTCAGCGACTTTCTAGCTTTCTCCGTGGCCGTGACCGGATTCTCCGCGTTCCGCCTGCGCGGGACCGGCCAGGCAGAGCCCTATTTCGCCGCGGTCAGCGAGATCGTTGGCGACGGCATCGTCGCCGACCTGCTGGCCCGCTTCTGTGAGGTCGCTGGTCAGGCCGGCGCAGACGAGGCCGCGCTCGAGCGGGGCCTGCGCCGGACCATCCTCAGCGACGACCGGCTCGGGCCCGTCGCCCGCAATATCATCAAGCTTTGGTACACCGGCGCCTGGTACGGCATGCCGCGCCCGTGGCGCGACGTCTACGGGACCCGCGAGAAGGACCGCGATTTCGTCGTCTCGCCCGACTCCTACACCGAGGGCCTGCTCTGGCCGGCCATCGGTGCCGGCCCGTCGGGCGCCAAGCCCCTCGGCTACGGCATTTGGGCAACGCCGCCCCGGATCGAGACCTGAAAGGAGTGCGCCCCGTGTTCGACCGCGAAAAGGTTTTCGTCGGCATCACCCCGACCGGCTGGACGAACGATGATTTCCCCGGCCTCGGCGACGATATCTCGTTCGGCCAGTGCGTCAGCGAGATGGCGCTGGCCGGCTTCGAGGGCTGCAGCGTCGGCCACAAATACCCGAAGGATCCCGAGCTGCTGGAGGCCGAGCTCTCGCGCCGCGGTTTGCGCGTGTCGGAGCCCTGGTCGAGCACCTTCTTCACCGCCCGCGACATGCGCGAGCGCACGGTGGAGGACTTCCGCAGGTCGATGGCCTTCATCAGGCGGATGGGCGGCACGGACGTCGTCGTCGCCGAGCTGGGCCACGCCGTGCACCAGCGGCCGGTGCCGCCGATCTCGAACAAGCCCGTCTTCGACGACGACCAGTGGAATGCGATGGTCGAGGGGCTGAACGAGCTCGGCCGCATCGCCGCCGAGAGCGACATGCGCCTGTGCTACCACCACCACATGGGCACCGGCGTGATGACCCGCGCCGAGGTCGACCGGCTGATGAACGAGACCGACCCGGAGGCCGTGCACCTGCTGTTCGACACCGGGCACCTCTACTGGGCCGGCGACGATCCGCTCGATATGGCGCGCGCCTATGCCGACCGGATCAAGCATGTCCACCTCAAGGACATCCGCCACGATGTCATGCTCGAGTGCAACCGGCGCCACCTGACCTTCTACGAGTCGATCCTCGAGGGCGTCTTCACCGTGCCCGGCGACGGCGCGATCGACTTCCGGCCGATCTTCCAGGCGCTCGCCGATGCCGGCTTCGCCGGCTGGCTGGTCGTCGAGGCCGAGCAGGACGCACGCAAGGCCAACCCGCTCGACTACGCCCGCAAAGCTCGGCAGTACCTGCGCGAGGTCGCCGGCATCTGATCGTCCCTTTCCGTGCCTCACTGGGGGCTGATACGCAGCGGATGCAAAGCGATGCATTCGTCGGACTGGGACCTGCTGTTCAAACGTCTCGAGTCGGACGGCCCGGCACGCCGTCGCGTCGCGAGTGCCAGGTCGTGCAGGCCAAAGCGGCTCCCTTTCGTCATGTGACGTGAAGGGAGAATGCCGCGACCTGCAACGGTTCGCGCATCGTCTCCCGGTGCAGGCTCAGCCCGGCGGACCGCTGCAACGACTGTCGCCGTTATGTCTTGCAGTTCAGCGTGAGCGTATTGTCTCGCGCGGCCCGCCGGGTCCCGATTTCACCACGGCTTCGCGCCCTGGGTCGCCCAAACGTCGATGAAGTTATTGCGATTGGGCATCTCGACCTTTGGAAGTGTCCGGGCGTCCATCACCTGGTCCCCCTCGATGACTCCATTGCGAAAGAGGATGTACGCCGCGAGCGCGTACACCTCGTCGTTCGACAAGGACTTCGGTGCATCGAACGGCATGGCGCGCTTGATGTAGGCGAAAAGCGTCGTGGCGTAGGGCCAGTAGCGGCCCGCCGGCTTTGCCCAGACCTTGTTCGGCCCGACCGGCGGCTCGATCGGGCCCTCCACACCGGTGGCCCCATGACATCTGGCACAGCGCTCCGCATAGATCCCGGCGCCGCGCTTTGCCGTTCCGCTGCCCGGCGGCAAGCCGCGGCCGTCCGGCATCACGTAGCGCGCGTATGTCGGGATCTCGTCGGGGGCGAGAGCCTTGCCGAGATCGGGGCTCTCGGCGTGCACCGCCGGAGCGGCGGCGAAAACCATTGCGGCGGTGGCAAGAGACTTATGTATAGACATTTTCAACCTTCCCCTCCGGCGTAATGCGCCATGCCTGAATTGCATTGTTGTGCAGGAAGTTCGACGGATCGTAGCGCGCCTTCCAGGCCGTGCGGGTGGGCTGTATGGCGCCGGTCTCGTCCTCTGCCCGGCTCCGCAGTTCTGCGGGCGCCCCATCCCAGTGCCACGGCAGGCGGAAGCGTGTGAGGGCCCGCGGAAGAACGGGCGCCACGAGCTCGGCCTCAGCCCAGCTCCCGCCGCCGTCGGCGGAGACCTCGACCTTCCTGACCCGCCCCGCACCCGTCCAGGTGAGGCCGGAAATCTCGTAATATCCCGGACCGGTCATGTTCAGCGTCGCGGATGGGCGGGTGATGACCGACTTCACGCCCATGGCGAAGGTGAACTCGACGGATCGGCCGTCGGCCAGAATTTCAGTGTATTCGCCCGACTCGTGCTTGGTATGCGCGGGCGCGTCGGTCACCCACAGGCTCGTCACCCACTTGACGTTCATGTTGCCCTCGAAGCCGGGCAGCAGCAGGCGCATCGGGTAGCCCTGTTCGGGCCTCAGCCGCTCGCCGTTCTGGTAGAGCGCGATGACACCGTCCTGCATGACCTTCTCGATCGGGATGGACCGCGCGAGGCTGGGCGCGTCATTGCCGATCGCAACGACCCAGCGGCCTTCGGGCTTCAGGCCGGCCTCGTCCATCAGCACGCCAACAGGCACGCCGGTCCATTCGGCATTGGACAGCAGGCCGTGGAGCATGTCGCAGCCGGCCTGCATCGGCTGGTCCATGATCGCGTTGAAGAAGCTGTTGCCCGCGCACTCCAGGAAATGGACATTCGAGACCATTGGATAGCGCGCGAGCGCCTCGAGGTCGAACTTCAGCGGGCGCTCGACCAGGCCATGGATCATCAGGCTGTGCCGGCTCGGGTCGAGCTTCGGGCGGCCGCCATGATGCACCTCGAAATGCAGGCCGTTGGGCGTGATCGTGCCGCCCAAATGCTGGTGCGGCGTGCCCGAGAAGCTGAAGCCGGGCGCGAGATCCTTGTACGGGAGGATCAGCGCCCGCTTCACATGCGCTTCCTGTTCTGCCGGAAAGCCGTAGGGGCGCACCGGCTCTCCCGGGGTCGTGACCCACTCGGGCGCTACGGTTGCCGCCTTCACCCCCTCGATCATGCCGAGGCCGGATGCGGCGGCAGCACCGCCGACTGCGATGCCACGGCCCAGAAGGTGGCGCCGGTTCAGCAGCCCCCCTCCGGCTGCCGGGTCCTGGGCTTTCCAATCAGCTTCGCTCGATGCCATTTCGGGTGATTTCCCAAAGGTGCAGGGGGAGCTGCGCGTCTCGCAGATCCCGATCAGACGGCGCCAAAATCCGCGCCGCCACCCCGCCCCCTCAGAGCCCGGCAGCTAAATCAAATGCAGGTGCCGTTTGCTGGTCGATGGCTGCTGACCGGGGGAGAGTAGCACGCAGCGCCGCTCCGAGACAGCCGCAATGAGGCGGCGCCGAGGCGCCCGCGCGGCGCGGTCTGGTCGCCCCGCAACATCTTCGCCCGACCGAATGCCTGGCCGGCATGGCCCTTCCTGCCTTCGAGGGAAGCCGGCCGGTCGGTTCCCCCGACACTGTCCTGAGGGGCGGCGGGCATTCAGGCGCGGGGCGCGTGCGGCGAGTGCATGGTCCAGCGCCGCCGCAAATCACCCGGGCGTGCGCCGCACAGCCGCCAGCAGCCGCTGGCCCGGAACGAGCCCGCTCGGAACCTCGCACGTGCCACTTTCGCGGTACCGGCCGGTCGTGATCGGTCTGCGCTATACGCGCCCGGAGGCGTCATGGGGCATCGCGGCAGGTGAAGAAAGACCGAACCGGGCCGTCCCGGACCGGGCAGGTTGCCCCGGCCGGGATCACCGGCGACACCCCCGCCATGGAGCGGTTGTAGCCGGGGCGCGCGGCGATATAGACTGCCGCGCCGGCCCCGGAAGCGATTCGAGCGAAGCCGTCCGCATGCAGAACGGTCAGCACATTATCGAGATCGAGAACGTCACCAAGACCTTCCACCTGCCCGGGGGGGGCACCGTCGATGCGGTGAAGGGCGTCACCAACTGGGTGAGCCGCGGCGAGGTTCTGGTGATCATCGGGCCCAGCGGCTCGGGCAAGAGCACGCTGTTGCGCACACTCAACGGGCTCGAGAGCTACGAAAGCGGCCGCATCGTCATCGATGGCGTGGATCTGGGTGCCGCCGGTGTCGACATGAACCGGCTGCGTGCTCAGGTCGGCATGGTGTTCCAGCACTTCAACCTGTTCCTGCACAAGACCGCGCTCGACAACGTGGTGATGCCGCAGACCGTGGTGCTCAAGCGCCCGCGGGCCGAGGCCGAGCGCATCGCCCGCGACCTGCTGGCCCGCGTCGGCATCGCGGATCGTGCGCACAACTATCCCAGCCAGCTCTCCGGCGGGCAGCAGCAGCGCGTCGCCATCGCGCGGGCGCTGGCGATGAACCCCAAGGTGATGCTGTTCGACGAGGCCACCTCGGCGCTCGATCCCGAGACCGTCGGCGGCGTCCTCGAGCTCATGACCGAGCTGGCCGCCGAAGGCATGACCATGGTCGTGGTCACCCACGAGATGGGCTTCGCCCGGCGCGCCGCGCACCGCATGATCTTCATGGATGCCGGCGAGATCGTCGAGGAGGGCGAACCCGAGCACTTTTTCACCAATCCCCGCAACGAGCGGACGCAACGCTTCCTGCGGGAGATCCTGTAGGGGCCAGGTCGCGTGCCCCGGTCAACGAAAACACACTCAGTCCAACACTCGAGAGGAGGAAACCTGCGATGAATGTCTTAAGGAGAATGCTGCCCCTTGCAGTCGGCGTGGTGGCGCTTGCGGGGCTCGGTGCCGCGGCGGCGCGTGCCGACGACGTGGTCAACAAGATTTCCGAGACCGGCGTGCTGCACGTCGCCGTGCAGACGCAGGGCCCGCCCATCAGCTTCGTCGACAAGAACGGCAAGCGCACCGGGCTGGCGGTGGAGATCGTGAAGAAGCTGGCCGCCGCCTCGGGCCTCAAGCTGGACCTGCTCGATTACGACTGGAAGGGGCTTATCCCCGCGGTGCTGTCGAAGAAAGCCGACTTCATCGCCGCCGACATGACCCCGACGCAGAAGCGCGCGCTCAAGCTCAACTTCACTATCCCGATCTTCTACTCCGAGGTCCGCTCCATCGCCATGAAGGACAAGGGCTTCACGAGCTGGAAGGACCTCAACAAGAAGGGCGTGACCATCGGCGTCGTTCAGGCCAGCAGCTACGTCGACATGGTGAAGCACTACATGCCCGAGGCGACGCTCAAGGAGTTCGCCGGCGGCGGCCCCTCGGTGGCCCAGGCGGTGGCCTCGGGGCGCGTGGACGCGGGTGTCATGGACCGCGGCGGAGCGATGCAGTACGTCAAGGCCTATCCGGGCATGCAGATTCTGGACGGCGTTATCCGCAAGGAGCCGCTCGCCTTCGCGGTGAGGCCCGAGGACACGCATCTGTTGCAGTTCCTGAACAACTACATCCGCTTCATCCAGACCGACGGCGAGCTCCAGGCGATGCTCGACTACTGGTGGAACTCCACCGACTGGGAAAAGGACCACAAGTAGCCCGCGTCCGGGCCTGAAAGACGCGACACCCCGGCGCGCCGGTCGCGCCGGGGCACGCTCGGTCGGCGGCCCGGCGCAGATCCCGGAGTGAATCTCGTTTGAGCTGGATCCTCGGCTTCTACAACTACCACGTCGTCGCCCAGTACCTGCCGGTCTTCGCCAACGGCATCTGGGCGACGATCTGGATTTCCGCCGTCAGCCTGGTGCTGGCGCTGATCGTGGGCACCCTTGTCGCGCTGGCGCGCATGTCGCACCGCCCCTGGCTGAACTGGCCCGCGGGCGCCTATATTGAGGCGATCCGGGCCACGCCGTTGCTGGTGCAGATCTACGTGATCTATTTCGGGTTGCCGGTGGTGCCGCTGCTCGGTTGGCCGATCGGGCCGCTCGAAGGGGGCATCTTCGCGCTCGCGCTCAATTCCGGCGCCTACATGGCCGAGATCATCCGCGCCGGCATCGAGGCGGTGCCGGCCAGCCAGAGCGAGGGCGCGATGGCGGTGGGCATGAGCTTCCGCCAGCGCATGGTCTACGTAGTCCTGCCGCAGGCCTTCGCCAACGTGGTGCCACCCGTGCTCGGCCAGGCCATCGTGCTGATCAAGGACAGCTCGCTGCTCAGCATCATCACCGTCTCCGAGCTGTTGAGCGCGGGGCTCTTGGTGCTGTCCGAGCGCATCATGCCCAATGAGGGCTTCCTCACCGTCGCCGCCTGCTATCTCGCCATCTATCTGGTGATGCTGGTGATCTCGAATTACGCGCAACGCCGCCTCGGCGGGGTTCGCTGAGGGACCGGGGGAAGGGACATCCATGCTGGCGGTGTATCAGAACGTGTTTCCCTTCCTGCTCCAGGGACTGTGGCAGACCTTCGTGGTCTCGCTCGTGGCCATCGTCTGCGGCAGCATCGTGGGCTTCGGGGTGGGGCTGGGGCGGGCCCGCGGTGGCCGCTGCCTGGTCCGGGGGCTGGGCCTCTACGTGCACATGCTACGCGGCACGCCGTTCCTGGTGCAGATCTATGTCGTCTACTACGTGCTGCCGACCACGGGGCTCGCCATCTTTCAGCTCACATCGTTCCAGGCGGCGGTGATCGCGCTCAGCCTCTACACCTCGACCTACGTGGCCGAGATCGTCGCCGCGGCCATCGATGCGGTGCCCCGCGGCCAGACCGAAGCCGCCCGCGCCTGCGGCTTCACCGGGTTCCAGGCGCTGCGCTACGTGGTGCTGCCGCAGGCCTTCAAGATGATGATGCCGCCCATGGGCGGAGTCTACGTGCTGGTGATCAAGAACACCTCGGTCCTGTCGGTCATCGGCGTGACCGAGCTGGTGCGCGAGGCGAACGTCTCGATCCAGCGCTTCCCGGCCTTTATCCTGCCGGTCTTCATTTTGGTGGCAGCGATGTACTTCTGCTATTGCTACCCGGTGCTGCGCATCACCCGCTGGGCCGAGAAGAAGTGGGGCGGCGTGCAGCTCAACGTCTGAAGCGGGGGCCAGCCGTTCTCTCAATCCGGCGTCGGCGCCGGTGCCAGGAAGCCTCTGAACCGGTCGTCGCGGAATTGCGCCAGCGGGATAGTCTCCGGCCGGCCCGCCATGGCGTCGGCGATCATGCGCCCCGTCACCGCCGACAGCGTCAGCCCCAGATGCCCGTGCCCGAAGGCGAACCACAGGTTGTCATGCCTGGTGCTGCGCCCGATCACCGGCTTGGAGTCGGGCAGCGACGGGCGGTGGCCCATCCATTCGCGCGTGATCTCGTCGGGCAGTCCGGGCAGCACCGCGCGTGCCAGGGCCAACATGCGCCGGATGCGCTCGAACCGGGGCGGCGCGTCGAGCCCGGCGATCTCCACCCCGCCGGTCAGGCGCAGGCCGTCCGCCATCGGGCAGAGCACGAACTGTGGCCCGCCCACCACCACGGGCCGGTTGAGCACGGGGGCGTGCCCGTCCCAGGCGAGGTTGAGGTGATAGCCGCGCTCGCTCTCGAGCGGCACGGGCTGGCCGAGCTGGCGGGTCAGCCGTCCCGACCAGGCGCCGGCGGCGATCACCACCTGGTCGAGCGCTTGCATGCCGCGGTCGGTGACCAGCCGTTCCGGCCCGTTCGGGCCGATCTCGAAGCACCGCGCCTCCTCGCGCACGATCTGCCCGCCGCGCTCGACAAAGGCGCCCAGATAGGCCCGGGTCAGGGCCAGTGGCGTGGAGGCGAAGGCGGAGTCGGGGTAGAAGATCGCCCGCCTGTAGTCGCGCGCCAGCCCGGGCTCGAGCTGGCGGATCTCGTCGCCCTTCAGCACCTCGTAGCGCAGGCCGAAGCGGTCCAGGAGGCCGCGGTCGAACGCGGTTGCGGCAAGCGCCGCCTCGCCGCGATAGATCTTGAGCCAGCCGACGGGCCTGAGGATGTCGGGATGGCCGGCAAGCCGCAGCAGCGCCCTGTGCGCCTCGACCGCGCCGGTGGTCATCCCCGCCATCTCCCGCGCGATCCGCGTCGCGCGCGCGGCCGTGCCCGAGAGCAGGAAGGCGGTCAGCCAGGGCAGGGCGCGGGGCAGGTAGCTCCAGCGCAGCCTGAGCGGGCTGTCGCGGTCGACAAGCATGGCGGGCAGGCGCTTCCACAGGCCCGGCGTCGCGTTGGGCACGAAGCCGTTGCCGACGATGCCGCCGGCATTGCCGAACGAGGTCATCGAGCCCGGCTCGCGCGGCTCGAACAGCGTGACGCGGTTTCCCTCGGCCTGCAGCGTCAGCGCCGTGGCGACGCCCACCACGCCGCCGCCGATGACCGCGACCGAGCGCGCGGGGCCGCGTCCCTTGTTCATGTCGATCGCGCCTCGAGCGGTTGTCGGTTCACAGGCGTGAGAGGATTGCGGCCGGAAGCGACGGGCCCCCGACCTCGCGCCCGGGCCACTCTAGGCACGGCACCGATGCCCGGGCAAGCGCCTGCCGCCGGCGCAGGGCGCCGGGCCGGGATCTCGTCAGGGCATCATGCGCGTGTAGAGGTTCAGCAGGATCCAGATCGTGCCGCCGACCATGATCGCGAGGATCAGCGTCGAGAACAGGATGAGCTGCAGATCCTCGCGCTTCTGGTTCGACACGTCGATATGCAGGAAGAAGCGGAAGTGGACGATGATCTGCACCAGCCCGCACGCGCCGATGGCCCAGAACACCTCGGGCCGCGCCAGGGCCGGGAAGGCGACCAGCCCGAAGGCCGTGAGCGTCAGCGCCATCGCAAGCCCGTAGCCCCACAGATAATGGCGCAGCTCGCGCCGGCTCTCGGCCCGGTCCTCGGGCGAGGGGGAGTAGTCCTGCGCCTGCCGGTTCACGCCAGCCCTCCCAGATAGACGACGGTGAAGATGCCCACCCAGATGATGTCGAGGAAGTGCCACAAGAGGCCGAGACGCAGCAGCCCGGTCTTCACGCCGGTATCGAGCCCATAGTGAAAGATCTGCACCACCAGCACCACCAGCCACAGGCTCGCGAACGTCACGTGCAGGCCGTGCAACGGCACCAGCGCGAAGAAGGCCGAGAGATAGCCGCTGCGCTCCGGGCCGGCGCCCTTGCCGATCATGGACACGAAATCATGTGCCTCGAAGCCGAGGAAGACCATGCCCAGCGCCAGCGTGACCAGGAGCCACAGCACCACCCGGGTCGCATCATGGCGGTATTTGAGGTTCAGCGCCGCCATGCCGAAGGTCACGGTGCTGGCGAGCAGGGCCATGGTCTCGATGAACACGGACCGGATGTCGAACAGATCGTGCGGCCCCGGCCCCCCCGCCGTCGCCCGCAGCATGGTGGCATAGGTGGCGAAGAGCAGGCCGAAGACGATCAGATCGCTCATCATGAAGACCCAGAAGCCGAACACCAGCCGCTCGGCCTCGTCGTGCGCCGCACCATGCGCGGAGCCGAGATTGAGCCCCGGATGACGGGGCGCTTCACGGGGTGCCGCGCTCATTCCGCCGCCTCCAGCATGGCCGGCACGGCGTGACCGCGATTGGCCTCGTCCTGCTCGTGCGCGCGCGTGACCGGAGGCGCCGCGACCACCGCAGTCAGCCAGCGCTCATGCGCGCGCCGCACCTCGTCGGCCGGGATGACCACAGTGGTGTCGCGCGCGAAGCTGCGCGCGATGACCGAGATGATGCCGGCCAGCGTGCCGGCGATGGCCAGCCACCACATGTGCCACACCAGCCCGAAGCCGGCCAGGGCGCCGCAAAGGCCGAGGATCGGGCCCATGGCGCTGTTCGCCGGCATCTCGATGTCCTGATAGCTGTCGGGCCTCTGGTAGGGCTCGCCGGCCACCTTGGCGCGGGTGAAGGCGTCGCGGCAGGTGACCGCGGGAATGACCGGAAAGTTGTATTCCGGCGGCGGCGCCGAGGTCGCCCATTCCAGGCTGCGCCCGTCCCAGGGGTCGCCGACGAAGACACGGGTCCGATCGCGCTCGCGCACGCTCACCCACAGCTGCACGAACAGCGCGGTCAGGGCGAACAGCACGATCAGCGCCCCGAACCCGGCGGCAATCGTCCAGGGCAGATAGACGGGCTGGAGGAAGGCGACCATGCGGCGCGGCATGCCCATGAGGCCGAGCGCATAGAGCGGGAAGAAGGCCAGCATGAACCCGACGATCCAGGAGAACGCCGCGATGTAGCCCCAGCGCTCGTTGAGGCGGAAGCCGAACGCCTTGGGGAACCAGAAGTCATAGGCCGCGAGCATGCCGAACAGGGTGCCCGGGATCAGCATGTTGTGGAAATGCGCCACGAGGAAGAGCGTGTTGTGCACCTGGTAGTCCACGGTGGGATTGGCCAGGATGATCCCGCTCAGGCCGCCGATCGTGAACAGCACCATGAAGCCCAGCGCATAGACCATCGGAACCGTGATGCGCACGCGGCCGCGGTACATGGTGAGCAGCCAGTCATAGAGCTTCACGCCGGTCGGAATGCCGATGGCCATGGTGGCGATGCCGAAGACGGCGTTGATGTCCGCGCTCTGGCCCATGGTGAAGAAGTGGTGCAGCCAGACGGTGAACGAGAGCACCGCGATGCACATGGTCGCCAGCACCAGCGAGGTGTAACCGTAGAGGCGCTTGCCCGAGAAGGTCGAGAACACCTCGGAATACACGCCGAAGGCCGGCAGGATCAGGATGTAGACCTCGGGATGACCGAACAGCCAGAACAGGTTGGCATAGTTCATCATGTTGCCGCCGAGGGCGTTGGTGAACAGGTGGAAGCCGAGATAGCGGTCGAGCGCCAGCAGCGCCGTGGCCACCGTCAAGGGCGGCATGGCGAAGATCATCAGGATCGAGGTGCACAACGCGGTCCAGGTGAACAGCGGCATGCGGAACAGCGTCATGCCGGGCGCGCGCTCCTTGTAGATCGTGACGGCGAAGTTGATGCCCGTCAGGGTCGAGCCGATCGAGGACAGCGTCAGCGCCCAGATCCAGTAGTCCGGGCCGACGCCCGGGTTGAACGCCGTCTCGGTATAGGGTGGATAGCCGCTCCAGCCGCCGGTCGAGAACCGGCCGATCACCAGCGAGACCATCACCAGCCCGGCGCCTGCCACCGTCAGCCCGAGGCTGATCGAGTTCATCACCGGGAAGGTGACGTCGCGCGCACCGATCTGCAGCGGCATCACGTAATTGATGATGCCGGCGATGAACGGCATCGCCATGAAGAAGACCATGATCGAGCCGTGCGTGGTGAACAGCTGCCCGAAATGCTCGGCCGAGAGAAAGCCGTGCCCGAGTCCGAACGCCTGCTCCGAGCGCATCAGCACGGCCTCGATCAGCGCGCGGGTCAGCATCACGCCGGCCAGCACGATGTACATGATGCCGATCTTCTTGTGATCGACGCTGGTCAGCCACTCCGCCCACAGCGCCCGCCATTTGCCGAACCAGGTGATCAGCGCCACGAGGGTCACCGCGCCCACGACCACGATCCCCGCCGCCATGGTGGCGATGGTGCCGTTGACGATCTCGGAGGTGGTGGGGTGCTCGACCATGCCCCAGAAGGGCAGGGCGTTGAGGCCCAGCCGGCCGAACACCCAATAAAACAGGGGGCTCCCGCTCATCCCTCACCTCCCCCCGCGGTGCTCGCGGGCGGGTGAGCGGGGGCGGGCGCCGTCGCCGATGCGTTGCGCGCCTTTGCCAGGATATCCGCCGCGCTGCTGCGCGGGCCGCGCCTGACGATGTTGTCGAACAGCGCCGGCGGTACGTCGCGGAACCCGATGCCCTGCGCCGGCGCCGCCGACCCCAGCCCCAGCGCCCGGGCCAGGTCGGCGGCCGTGCCACGCTGCGCCAGCGCCGCATAGCTGCGCGCGTCCAGCGTCACGCCGGTGCGGCGCACCTTGCCCACCCAGTCGGAGAAACGCCCGGGCGCCACGGCGCGGGCCACGAAGCTCTGGGTGTGGAAGCCGGCTCCGTTGTACTGTGTGTTCTCGCCCATGAACCGGCCCGGCGCATTCGCCTTCAGGTTCAGCCGGGTCACCATGCCGCTCATCGCATAGATCTGGCTGCCCAGGGCAGGGATGTAGAAGGACTGCATCACGGTGGCCGAGGTCAGCCGCAGCTCCAGCGGCCGGCCGGCGGGAAAGACCAGTGTGCCGACCGAGGCGACGCCCTGGTCGGGATAGATGAACAGCCACTTCCAGTCATAGCCGACGACCTGCACCCGCACCGGCCGCGCGCCGTCCAGCGGCTTGTAGGGGTCGAGCGCCTGCGTGCTCCCCCACAGGTGCCAGCCCAGCGCGATGACGATGGCCAGCGGCACGCCCCAGACGAGGAACTCCAGCGGCCAGGAGAATTCCCATTTAGGCGCATAGGTCGTCTTGCGGCTGCGGTAGCGATAGCGCCAGGCGATGAGGGGGGTGAGCACGATCACCGGCAGCACGACGATCAGCGTCAGCCCGATGACCCAGAAGAAATGGGTGCGCTGCGCCGCGGCCACGGGTCCCTGCGGGTCGAGGAAGCTGATCCTGTTCTGCGAGCAGCCCGCGAGCGCGAGGGCGCCGAGCAGGCACGCCGTGCCGCTTGCTGCCCGCCGCGCCGTCCGGAGGCGGCGCCGGCCCGGCGCCGGCTCCGCCCTTGCAGCCTGCTCCGGCGGGGGGAGCGCCCCGCGGCCGATGGCAGCGACTCTCTCCGCGCCCTTTCTCGATCGACAGGGTTTTACCAGATTCACCATTACTTTCAGGTCGTGTCAGTCAGCGATTGGATTAGGTCGTCGGCCTGACGACCCACCCGGGGCCGGGCGGGGCTGGCGCGCAAAGCTCGGCTTGCCGCCGGCAAGTTCCATGTAGCCGAAAGCCGGATCATGGCAACCCGTGCGCGCTCCCTCGGCGGCACGCCAGCCCTCGCGGCCGGGCCCGCAAGCGGGGGTCCCGACGGCCTAGGAGCCGCCGTCCTGCCTCTCGGCGGGTTCCTGCGGCGGCGCGCTCTCGGGGAACAGGCTCGCGATCAGCACGGCCAGCACGCCCGAGAGGAAGATCCCGTCGAAAGTGCCCGCCCCGCCGATCGAGGCGACCGGCGCCCCGAGCCCCGAGATCTTGCCGAGATTAAGCAGATCGGCGCCGATCAGCGTGCCGAGGCTGCCGCCGACATAGGCCAGCGGCGCGGCGTTCCGCCGAAACAGCAGCAGGGTCACCCCCGCCGCCGCCAGCGAGGGGATGTAGACCGGCAGGGCGATGCCCAGGCCGGGCACCGGGCTCGCGAACGCATGGCAGATGACCGTGACGATGCCGACCACGATGGCGGCCCGAACCCACAGGAAGTTCCTCACGATCAGGTAGAGCGAGATCAGCCCCGGGATCACGGCGCCACCGACGTTGAGCGCGACCACGGTGCCGGCCCAGTTCACCACCACGGGCACCACATAGCGCATGCCGAAGTAGCTGACTTCCTGTCCCGACAGCACCGGGTGCGCAGGCAGATGCGCCACTCCGATGTTGAAGTAGCTGCCGACCAGCGAGGCCAGCAGCAGCAGGAACGCAGTCGTGGAGCTCAGGCCCAGGCGCATGTAGGCGTAGCGCAGCAGCCCCACCTCGACCAGCGCGACCAGCAGCAGGAAGGCGCCCACCAGGATCGAGAAGAACGGCAGCGGAAGCGGCAGGTACTGGAGCTGGCTCAATTGCATCGACGGGTCGTCCCGGGGCGCGGGGCCGGCTGCTTCGAGGCGGTCATTCCCTAAATAGGTTGGCGCGCAAGGAAGCAAAGTCTGCAAATTCGCCCGAAAGCCCCCCGAAAGCCCCAAAAGTCCCCGGCGTCGCGCTGGGGCGGTTCCCCGGGGCCGCCGGGAGGATGTGCGGCCCCGGGGGTTCTTCTCACGCGGACCTGTAGAGCTTGGTCAGGGTGAACTCGCGGTGGCCGAGCGTCTCGGCGGCGGTAGCGCGGCCGTTTGCGGTGCGGCGGATCATCTCGATCAGGGCGTCGCCGGCGTCGTCGATGGTCTGCTCGCGCCTGA
>NZ_JBZSYN010000186.1:0-7636 GCF_058622915.1 Thermohalobaculum sp.
CCTCGTTGAGCCGCGCCGCCACGCGGCCGAAGGCATCCGCCCCATCCCCGCCCGTTTCACCTCCGCCCCGCTCGGCCTCCGCGGCCATCTCGGCGCGGATCGCGTCCAGCATCAGCGCCTTCTGCCGCTCGTCGAGCACCTGAAACCGCGGCGAGACCCCGGCCTCGAGCGGGAAGCGGCGCAACAGCGAGTCGCAAAAGGCGTGGATGGTCTGGATCTTCAGCCCGCCCGGCGTCTCCAGCGCCCGGGCGAACAACCGCCGCGCGCGGGCCAGCGCGTCGGCGTCCGCGACCGCCACCGCCGCGCCGGTCAGCGCCGCCAGCTCGGCGCCCAGCCGCGCGTCGTCGGCCATGGCCCAGCCGCCCAGCATGGCGAACAGCCGGGTCTGCATCTCGGCCGCGGCCGCCTTGGTGTAGGTGAGGCACAGGATGCGCTCGGGTGCCGCGCCGCCCAGCAGCAGCCGCGCCACCCGCTGCGCCAGCACCCGCGTCTTGCCCGAGCCGGCATTCGCCGCCACCCAGGCCGAGGCGCCGGGGTCGGCGGCCGCGATCTGGGCCCCGGTCGGCCGCATCGGGCGCTCAGGCGTCGCCATCTTCGCTCCCCTGCCACTCGCCGCGCCGCGCCAGATGGTCGTAGTCGCCGCTGTCGGCCTCCTTTTGCGGCCGCGCCCAGGAGAGGTAAGGGGTTTCGGCGCGGTCGAACGCGGCGAGCAGCGCCGCGACGTGCTCGAGATGCGCGCGCGCGTCCTCGGGCGTGATCGCCATCTCGACCAGCTTGCCGCCCTCGCGGCTGCCCGTCAGGCCGACATAGGCGCCCTCGCGCGGCGAGAGTGGGCCCACCTGCGCAAAGCCGCCCGCCATCAGCATCGCCGCCTGCAGGTGCAACTGCTGGCTGAAGCCCTTCTCCACCTGCTTTTCGCTGGGCGGGCTGCCGGTCTTGTAGTCGATCACCGCGCCGGCGCCGTCGGCATAGCGGTCGATCCGGTCGGCCCGGGCCGAGATGGTGAAGGGGCCGCCGGGCAGCTCGATCGCCAGCGTGCCCTTGATCTCCAGCCCCGCCGGCCGGGCAGCGGCGCGGCGGCGGCGCTCGAAGGCGACGAACCACGGCGCCACCCGGGCCAGCCGGCCGCGCCAGATGCGCCGCATGTCGGGCCAGGGCACCTCGCGGGCCAGCACCTCGCCCGCGACCTCGAGAAACAGCGCCTGCGCCGCCGCGCCCTCGGGCAGGCCCGCCTCGGTGCGCTTGACGAAGGCATGCACGATCTCGTGCACGACCGAGCCGCGCAGCAGGTAATCGGGCGGCCGGCCCAGCGGGTCGAGCGGCGCCAAGCCCAGCACGTGGCGGGCATAGACCGCGTAAGGGTCGCGCACCAGCGTCTCGATCTGCGTCACCGACAGCCGGCGCGGCCGCGCCGCGACGGGGGGCCGCGGCGCGGGGCGCGGGGCGCGCGCCACCGTGGCCTGAGGCCGGTGCACCGCGTCGGCCAGCGCCACCAGCTCGGCGCCGCGCGCGCGCATGGCGGCCAGCGCCGCGCCGCCGCCCACCCCGCCCATCAAGTTCTCCAGCCTGACCAGCCAGCGCGAGGCCACCGTTGGCGCGCCCTCGGCCTTGCGCGCCCGCGTCACGATCACCTCGGCCCGCGCCGCGCCCTGCACGAAGTCGTGCGCCGAGAGCCCGATGCCCAGGTCCGGGCTGGGCAGCCCCAGCGCCGCGCGCATCGGCCGGCTGAGCCAGGGGTCGGGCGCCGGCCCCGCCGGCCAGACCCCCTCGTTGAGCCCGCCCAGGATGGCGAGGTCCACGCTTTGGATGCGCGCCTCCTGCGTGCCCCAGATGGCCACGCGCGGGTGCGGCTCGATGGCCGGGGGGGCCAGGTTCTCGCGGCCCATGAGGCTCGCCAGCAGCGCCAGGTAGTCCCCCGCCGGGCCGTCGCCATGCGCGTCGGCGTTGCGCGCAAGCCGCGCCATCAGGCGCATCAGCGCCTCGCCCGCCTCCGCTTGCCAGACCTCCGGCTCGGCCTCGGCGCCCTCGCGGCTCAGCGTCTCGGCGGCGGCGACATGGGCGGCGACGGCGGCGGCCAGCGTGCCCCCTCCGAGCGCTGCGGCCAAGGGCGCCAACGCCGCCTCGACGCCCGCGCGCCAGGCCTCGCCGCCCGCGGGCGGCGGGTGCTTGGGCTCGGCGGGCCAGCCGGGCAGGCGGCCCGGCGCTCCGCCCGGCTCGGGCTTGGCGCGCAGCACCGCCAGCTCGTAGCGCCGCGCCAGCGCCAGATGCGCGCCCCGCGCCATGCCCGGCCGCATCAGCGGGTTGGCCATCAGCGCCGCCAGCCGCACCGGCTCGGCGCCGCCCGCCGCCACCTCGGCCACCAGCCTGAGGAACACGCCGGGCGGGGTCCCGGCCAGCGGCCGGCCCAGCGAGTCGTCGGGCCGCACGCCCAAGCGGCCCAGCTCGGCGGTGACCCGCCGCGCCAGCGCCGCGTCCGGCGTGATCAGCGCGATGCGCTTGTCCGGCGTCTCCAAGGCGCGGCGGATCGCCAGCGCGATGGCGCCGGCCTCGTGGCGCGGCGTCGGCGCCTCGATCAGCGTAAGCCCACGGGTTGCGGCCTCGGCCTCCGTCTCCAGTGCCGGGGCGGCGCGCTGCCAGGCATCGGTCACCGGGGCGGGGCGCAGCGCCTCGGCCAGCAGCCGCCGGCGCGGGGTCTCGTCCGTCTCGGCCCACCAGCCCACCTCGGCGGGCTCGATCTGCAACAGCCCCAGCAGCCGGCGGAACGGCGCCAGCGGGTGGTCCGGCCCCATCGCCTGCCAGGTCTCGGGCGCCACGCCGGGCTCGAAGCCCGGCAGCACCACCGCGCCCTGCGGCAGGCGCGCGATGGCCGCCAGAAGCTCGGCGGTCGAGGCCACAGAGCCGGTCGAGCCCGCGGCGATCACGGGGGCCTGCGGCGGCGCCTCGCGCCAGCCCGCCACCAGCCGCTCGATCACCAGCCGCTGGCGCGCCTTGGGGTCGAGCGCGCCGCCCTCCGCCTCGGCGCGGATCTCCGGCCAAGCCCGGCGCACGATGTCGATGAAGCGCAGCGTCGCCTGCCAGTGCGCCGCCGCCTCCGCGGGCAGCTCGCCCGCGACCAGCCCGTCGAGCGCCGCCGCCGCCACCCCTTCCTCCTGCAGCGCGTCGATCAGCCCGCCCAGCGCCTCGGCCAGCGCGGGCGCGGCGCTCGGCGGCGCCCCCTCGCCGCGGGCCAGATAGGCCTCGACCAGCCGCGCGAGGCGCAGCTGGCGGCGCATCGGGTCGATCGCCGGGGCAAGGTCGGGCGCGGCCAGCGGGTCCTCGCCCAGCTCGGACAACAGCGACAGCCGGGGCAACAGCGCCGTGCCCCCCGCCGCCAGCGCGTCCTCGATGGCGCGCAGCCCGCGCCGGGTGTTGACCATCACCTCGACCCGCGCCATGGCCTCGGGCGGCGCGCCGGCGGCCCGGAGCCTGAGCCCCTCGGCGAAGGCGGCGGCGAAGTCGGCGCCGGGGGGCAGGGCGAAGACCCGGGGCCGGCCCTCGCCGGCGGGCGCCTCGAACAGCCTCATGCCGGCGCCTCGCGCAGCGCCGCCTCGGCCTCGACCAGCCCCGCGGGCGTGCCCACATCGACCCAGCCGCCCGCATAGGTCACCGCCGCCAGCCGCCCCGCCGCGATCAGCCGGTCCCACACCAGGTTGACCGAGAACGCCCCTGCGGGCGCCCCGGCGAAGGCGCCGGGCGCGATGATCTGGGCGCCGGAATAGACCAGCGGCGCGGCCTCGCGCGCGGCCCGCCGGCGCGGCGCCGCCCCCTCGGCCGCGAGGTGGAAGTCGCCCGGGCGCACATGGGCGCGCGCGCGTGCGCGCTCCACCAGCAGCAACAGCGCATCCATGCGCGCGGGCTGCCAGGCGCGTGCCAGCGCCTCGAGCGGGTTCGGTCCCAGCCAGACCGCGTCGCTGTTGGCGACATAGAAGGGCGCCGGGCCCAACAGCGGCAGCGCCTGCACGATGCCGCCGCCGGTGTCGAGGATCTGGGGCGCCTCCTCGGAGAACGCCACTTGCGGCGCTGCGCGCCCGGCCAGATGCGCCCGGATCATGTCGCCCAGATAGTGCAGGTTGACCACCGCGCGGGCCACGCCGGCGGCCGCCGCGTGGTCGAGCACGAGGTCGATCATCGGCCGCCCGCCCAGCGGCAACAGCGGCTTGGGGCAACCCAGCGTCAGCGGCCGCATGCGCGTGCCCAGCCCCGCGGCCAGCACCATCGCCGCCTCGGGCCGGGTCACGGCGCGGCCCCGGATGCGGCCCCGGATGCGGCCCCGGATGCGGCCCCGGGTCCGGTCCCGGGTCCGGCCCCTTCGGCGGTGGCCGCCGCCTGCGCGCGGGCCGCGGCGGCCACGCGCGCCAGCGCGGCGGGCTCGGGCGCGGGCACGTGGCGCGCCACCCAGGCCGCCAGCGGCGCCAGCGCCGGGTGCGCCAGATCGCGCCCCAGATGCCCCCACACGCGCGGGATCAGCGCCAGATAGCGCGGCTTGCCGTCGCGCAGCGCCAGCCGCGCGAAGATGCCGACGATCTTGAGGTTGCGCTGCGCGCCCAGCGCCGCATAGGCGGCGCGGAAGGCGTCTGCGTCCAGGCCCGGCCGCTGCTCCAGATAGCGCGCCAGCATGCTCGCGCGCAGCGCCTCGCCGGTGTCGCGCCGCGCGTCCTCCAGAAGCGAGACCAGGTCATAGGCCGGGTGCCCGGCCAGCGCGTCCTGATAGTCGAGCAGCCCCACCCGCGCCGCGCCGGCGCGCCCGGGCAGCCAGACCAGGTTGTCGGCGTGATAGTCGCGCAGCACCACCGCCTCGCGCGCGCCCGCGACCGCGGCGGTGGCCGCGGCCAGCAGCGCGTCGAACTCGGCCGCCATGTCGGGCGAGACCGGCGCGCCGGCCGCCGGCATCCACCATTCGCGCACGAGCGCCGCCTCGCGCGCCAGCACCGCGGCGTCGTAGGGCGCGAGCGCCAGCCGTGCTGCGGGCGGGCCGATCTCGGCGGGCGCGGGGATGGCGGCCAGCCCGGCCAGCAGGTCCACCGCCGCGCCGTAAAGCGCGGCCTCGCGGCCGGGCGCGCGCGCCAGCAGCGGCGTGAACAGCGCGTCGCCCAGGTCCTCGAGCAGCACAAATCCGCGCTCTGCGTCCGCCGCCAGGACCGCCGGCGCCGAGAGGCCCTGCGCGCGCAGCCAGTGGGTCATGGCGAGGAACGGGCGCACGTCCTCGCCGCGCTCGGGCGGTGCGTCCATGACCACCGCCCCCGGCTGCCCGGCGGCGGCGTCGAGCCTGAGATAGCGGCGGTTCGAGGCGTCGCCGGCCAGCGGCCGCGCCGCCTGAGCCGCCCGGCCGGCGGCGGCCAGGAAGGCCGCCAGCTGCGCCGCCCGCGCCCCCGTGGTTGCCCCCGTGGTTGCCCCCGTCATCGTCCCCGCTCCAGCATCGCCGCCAGCCGCTCGCGCTCCGGCCCGTGCAGCGTGACGGCGGCGTCGCGCCCGCCAGCCGCAGGCATCGAAAGCGCGACCTCGATGCGCCGCCCGGGCAGGGCGGTGCCCAGCCGCTCGGGCCACTCCACCAGCACCAGCGCCGCGCCCGAGGCCATCGCCTCGAGAAGGCCCAGCTCCTCGATCTCCTCGGCGGCGCCGCCAAGGCGGTAGAGGTCGGCGTGCCAGACCGGCCCGCGCGGCGTCTCGTAGACGTTGACCAGCGTATAGCTGGGCGAGGGGATCTCGGCCTCCGGCGCGCCCATCAGCGCCTGGATCACGGCACGCGCCAGCGCCGACTTGCCCGCACCCAGCGGCCCTGACAGCAGCACCGTGTCGCCCGGCGCCAGCCACGCCGCCAGCGCCGCGCCCAGCCGCGCCGTCGCCGCCTCGTCGGGCAGGTGGAGCACCTGCGCCAGTTGCTCCGCCAGTTGCTCCGCCAGTTGCTCGGCCAGTTGCTCCGCCCGGTGCTCCGCCCGGTGCTCCGCCCGGTGCCGCGCCTGCGCCGACGCGGGGCCGGCCGGCGCCGCACGGTCGCGGCCCGGGGTTTTTGTCGGGGGCTCCATCGGGTGCTTCGGTGGCGCGCTCATCCGCCCCCTTGTTAGCGCGAAAATCGCTGGCGCCATACCCCCGGACATACCCCCGGCCACTCCCTCGGCGCCCGATCTCCCGGGCGATGCCGCGCGATCCGCGCCTCAGCCGGCGGTTTGCACCGGTTCGCGGCTCCGGGCTTCGTCGGCCGGGGGGAATCTGCACGACACGACCAGACGGCTCGTGCCCGGCGCGGCCGAGATCTGCATCTCGCCGCCCGCCTGGTCGATCAGGCGGCGGATGAAGGGCAGGCTGGGGCACTGCCGCGGCGCGCCGGCCGTGGCCTGTGGCAGGCGCGGCGCCAGCGACACAAGTATCTCGATCTGAGAGCCGGCGCGGCGGGCGCCGATCTCGACCCGGCTCTCCTCGCGGCAGCTGCCGATTGCCGCGGTGGCCAGGCCGAACACGATCTGGCGCAGCCGGCCCGGCTCGCAGGCCGGGCGCAGCGCAGTGTCGGGCGGCGCCAGCTCGAGCGACACGCCCTGCTCGATGGCGCGCTTTTGCAGCAGCCGCACGGTCAGCGCCAGCGTCTCGCCCAGCGTCAGGTCGCTGTCGTCGTCGCCCATCGGGTCGACCTCGAGCGCCGCCAGCTCGGCCACGTCGTCGACCGCCGCCAGAAGCTGGCGCGCCGATTCGAGGATCTGCTTGGCATAGCCCTGCTGCGTCTCGCTCAGGCTGGCGAAGCGCGTGTCGGCGATCAGCTGGCCGAAGCCGAAGATCGCGTGCAGCGGCGTCCTGAGCCGGTGCGAGATCTGGTCCAGCACGGCGGTGCGCATCTCCTCGGCTGCCTCCAGCGCCTCGTTGCGCTCGCGCAGCGCGCGGGCGAAGCGCTCGGAGTCGGTGACGTCGAAGAACAGCGCCATGGTCGAGCCGTCGGGCAGCCCGGCGAAGCGGGCGCCGAGGATGCGCCCGGTGCCCAGCGTCATGCGCGTGCCCCAGGGCTGGCGCGCCCCCGAGCCGGTGATGAACCCCAGCATCCGGGTCCAGGCCGCGGTTTCCACGGTCATGCCGCCGATCAGCGGCACCAGCTCGCGCACATGCAGCATCGGGCGCACGGTCTCGTCGTCGGTGCCCCAGATGTCGTGGAAGGCGGCATTGACGAATTGCAGCCGCCCGTCGGGGCCGAACACCGCCAGCCCCTCCTCCAGCCGGTTCAGCGTGGCGCGCCTGAGTTCGATCGAGTGCCGGTACCTCTGCTCCAGCTTCAGCCGCTCGCTCACGTCCTCGAACACGAAGGCGAGCGAGCCGTGCGGGTGCGGGCGTGCCAGCACGCGGATGTCGACGCCGTCGGCGAGGTGCCACAGCTCCTCGTAGTCCACGGCCTCGGTGTCGTCGAACAGCCCGGTCAGCCGGGCCCGCCAGGCGTGGAAGTCGGCGGGCTCGGGAATGCGGCGGTTGGCCCGCAGCCGGTCGACGATCTCGCGCAGGCCGGGGCGCTGCGCCAGCCAGGCCGGGTCCGCCTGCCACATCTCGACCAGGGCGGGGTTGAACAGCGCCAGCCGCTGGCTGCTGTCGAAGATCGCCAGGCCGACATTGAGATGCGCGAAGG
>NZ_JBZSYN010000187.1:0-28644 GCF_058622915.1 Thermohalobaculum sp.
CCCTGGGCCTGCGCGGGCCCGAGGAGACGGAGGCGAGCTTTGAAGGCAACGCGGGCTTGAAGGCGCGCGCGGCGGCCGCGGCGGCGGGCCTGCCGGCGCTGGCCGACGACAGCGGGCTCGCGGTCGAGGCGCTGGGCGGCGAGCCGGGGGTGCTGTCGGCGCGCTGGGCCGAGACGCCGGCGGGCCGTGATTTCGGCATCGCCATGCGCAAGGTGCGGGAGCGGCTCGAGGCGGCCGCCGCACCCGAGCCGCGCCGCGCCGCCTTCCTCTGCGCGCTGACGCTGGCCTGGCCGGACGGCCACGACGAGACCTTCCTCGGCCGCTGCGCGGGCCGGATCGTGTGGCCGCCGCGCGGGGACAAGGGCTTCGGCTACGACCCGATCTTTGTGCCGGACGGCCATGACATTACCTTTGGCGAGATGGAGCCGTCGGCCAAGCACGCCATCAGCCACCGGGCCGACGCCTTCCGCCGGCTGGTTGCCGCCTGCCTGAGGACCTGAGGCCATGGACAAGCCCGACCGCGCCGCCTATGCGCGCCGCAATGCGCGCTGGCTGGTGCCGGTGTTCGTCGTGGTGCTGGTCTGGGGCGTGGTGGGCGCGAACCTGTTCGCCCTAGTCGGCGGCGTCTTCGGCCTCGTCTGGGTCGGCGGCGCCTTCTGGAGGAAGCGATGAGCGCCGACTGGCGGGCCGGGGGCTTCGGGCTCTACCTGCACTGGCCGTTCTGCCTGGCCAAGTGCCCCTATTGCGACTTCAACTCGCATGTCTCGCGCTCGGTGGACCACGCGGCCTGGGCGCAGGCGCTGGCCGCCGAGATGCGCCACATGCGCGCCCTGACCGGGGCGCGGCGGCTCGACGCGGTGTTCTTCGGCGGCGGCACGCCGAGCCTGATGGCGCCGGGCACCGTGGCGGCCCTGATCGATGAGGCCGACCGGCTGTGGGGGCTCGCACCCGGCGCCGAGGTCACGCTGGAGGCCAACCCGACCAGCGTCGAGGCGGGCAAGTTCCGCGCCTATGCCGCGGCCGGGGTCAACCGCCTCTCGCTCGGCGTGCAGGCGCTCGACGACGCAGACCTGCGCGCGCTGGGGCGCATGCACACGATGGCCGAGGCGCTGGCCGCCTTCGAGACCGCCCGCGCCGTCTTTCCGCGCGTGAGCTTCGACCTGATCTATGCGCGCATGGGCCAGACCGCGGCCGCCTGGGAGGCCGAGCTGGCGCGGGCCCTGGCAATGGCGGTGGACCACCTCTCGCTCTACCAGCTGACCATCGAGCCGGGCACGCGCTTCGGCGATCTCTACGCCTTGGGCCGGCTGAAGGTTCCCGGCGACGAGACGGCGGCGCGGATGTACGCGCTGACGCAGGACATGACGGCTGCCGCGGGGCTGCCCGCCTACGAGGTCTCAAACCATGCGCGGCCGGGGGCGCAGAGCCGGCACAACCTGGTCTACTGGCGCTATGGCGACTATGCCGGCATCGGGCCCGGCGCGCATGGCCGGCTGACGCGCGAGGACGGACGCCGGGTCGCGACCGTCACCGAGCGCCTGCCCGCCGACTGGCTGCAAGCGGTGGCGGCGCGCGGGCACGCGCTGGTCGAGGAGGAGGTGCTGACGCCTGCCGAGCAGGCGAGCGAGTACCTCATGATGGCCATGCGCCTGGCCGAGGGCGCGGACCCCGGCCGCTATGCCCGCCTCGCCGGGGCAGGGCTGGAGCGCGCGCGCGTCGAGGCCTTGACGGGCGACGGGCTCCTGGCCGAGCGCAACGGCCATCTCGCCGCGACCGGGGCCGGCCGGCTGGTGCTCAACCGCGTCCTGGCGGAGCTGATCGCATGATCGCCACCACCAAGCGCGTGCTCTGGGTCGTGGCGGGGCTGATCTTCACCGCGCTCGGCATCGCCGGGCTGGTGCTGCCGCTGATGCCCGGCACGGTGTTCCTGATCGCCGCCGCCTACTGCTTCGCGCAGAGCTCGGCCCGACTTCACGACTGGCTGGTCAACCACCGCCATCTCGGCCCGCTGATTCGCGACTGGCGCGAGAGCGGCGCGATCAGCCGGCCGGCCAAGCGCGCGGCGGTCGGCGGCATGGCGGTCAGCTTCGCGCTGGCGGCGGCGCTCGGCACGCCGCTCCCCGGGCTTTCGGTGCTGGCGGCCGTACTGGTGGCCGCGGCGCTGTTCGTCCTGACCCGGCCGGACGGGCGCAAGCCGCCGGCGCGGTGAGGCTCACTCGCGCGCCAAGAGCGCCTTTAGCTCGTAGACGAGGTCGAGCGCCTGGCGCGGGCTGAGCTGGTCGGGCAGCACGTCGGCGAGCCGCGCCTCGACCTCGGAGGGCGTCGCCGGCGGCGGCGCCTGGGGCGCGCGCGCCTGAAACAGCGGCAGCGCCTCGACCAGGCTCGCCGGCCCGCCCTCGCGCTCGCCCGATTCGAGCTTGTCCAGCACCTCGCGGGCGCGGGCGACCACCGATTCGGGCAGCCCCGCCAGGCGCGCGACCTGCACGCCGTAGGAGCGGTCCGCCGCGCCCGGGCGCACCTCGTGCAGGAAGATCACCTCGCCCTCCCACTCGCGCACCGCGACCGCGGCCGGGTGCAGCTGGTCGAGCCGCTCGGCCAGCGTGGTCAGCTCGTGGTAGTGCGTGGCGAACAGGCCGCGGCAGCGGTTGACCTCGTGCAGGTGCTCGATGGTGGCCCAGGCGATCGAGAGCCCGTCCCAGGTGGCGGTGCCGCGCCCGATCTCGTCGAGGATCACCAGCGCACCGGGGCCGGCCTGGTTCAGGATCGCCGCGGTCTCGACCATCTCGACCATGAAGGTCGAGCGCCCGCGCGCCAGGTCGTCGGCCGCCCCGACGCGGGAGAAGAGCCGGTCGACCACGCCGATTCGCGCGCTTTCGGCGGGCACGAAGCTGCCGGCCTGGGCGAGGATGGCGATCAGCGCGTTCTGGCGCAGGAAGGTGGACTTGCCGGCCATGTTCGGCCCCGTGACAAGCCAGATCGGCGCCGGGCCGCTCTCGCCCGCCGAGAGCGCGCAGTCGTTGGCGACGAAGCTCTGGCCCTCGCGGCGCAGCGCGCGCTCGACCACCGGGTGGCGCCCCGCGGTGACCGCGAAGGCGCGGCCGGTCTCGATCACGGGCCTGGTCCAGCGCTCCTCGATGGCCAGTGCGGCGTTGGCGGCGGCGACGTCGAGCGCGGCGAGCGCGCCGGCGGTGGCGGCGGCCTCGGCCTGGCGGGCCAGAACCGCCTCGCGCAGCCCGGCGAAGATGCGCTTCTCGATCTCCAGCGCCCGGGCGCCGGCATTGACGATGCGGCTCTCGAGTTCGGAGAGCTCGAGGGTGGTGAAGCGCACGGCATTGGCCAGCGTCTGGCGGTGGATGAAGCTGGCCGAGAGCGGCGGCGCGAGCATGCGCTCGGCGTGGCGCGCCGTGGTCTCGATGAAATAGCCGAGCACGTTGTTGTGCCGGATCTTGAGCGACTCGATCCCGGTCTTCGCCACGTAGTCCGCCTGCAGGGCCGCGATCACGCCGCGCCCCTCGTCGCGCAGCTTGCGCGCCTGGTCGAGCCCGGCGTCGTGGCCGGCGGCGACGAAGCCGCCGTCGCGGGCGAGCAGCGGCGGCTCGGCGACCAGCGCGGCGTCGAGCAGCGCGGCCAGCGCGTCGTGGCCGACGAGGAGCGCGCTCACCTGCGAGACATCGGCGGGCGGATCGGTGGCCGCGCCGATGAGCGCCGCGATCCCGCCCGCCTCGGCCAGCCCGGCGCGAATCGCGGCCAGGTCGCGCGGGCCGCTGCGGTCGAGCGCGAGGCGCGAAAGCGCGCGCTCGATGTCGGGCACCCGGCGCAGGCGCTGGCGCAGCGCCTCCGAGAGCGCGCGCTCCTCGACCAGCCAGGCGACGGCGTCGAGCCGCGTGCCGATCGCGGCCACGTCGGTCAGCGGCGCGGCGAGCCGCGTCTCGAGCAGCCGCGCCCCGGCGCCGGTGAGCGTGCGGTCGACGGCGTGCAGGAGCGCGCCCTCGCGCCCGCCCGACAAGGCGCGCGTGAGCTCGAGGTTACGCCGGGTCGCCGCGTCGATGCGCATGACGCCGCCCGGCGGCTCGCGGCGCGGCGGCCGCAGCATCGGCAGCCGGCCCTTCTGCGTGAGCTCGATATAGGCGGCGAGCGCGCCCAGCGCGGCGAGCTCGGGCCTCGAGAAGGCGCCGAAGGACTCGAGCGCGGCGACGCGGAAGAGGGCCTTCAGCCGGGTCTCGGAGCCTTGCGAATCGAAGCTCGCCGGGCCCAGCGGGGTGAGCACGGCGCCGGCCTCCTCGATTTGCCCTCGCAGTGCGGCGTCCTCGAAGGCGGCCTCGGCGACCAGCACCTCGCGCGGCGCGATCCGCGCCAGCGCCGGGCCGAGCCCGGCGCGGTCGGCCGGCGCCACCGCGAGCTCGCCGGTGGACAGGTCGACCCAGGCGAGCGCGCCGGCGCCGCGCACCTCGGTCCAGGCGGCGAGGAAGTTGTGGCGCCGCGCCTCCAGCAGCGTGTCCTCGGTCAGCGTGCCGGGCGTGACCAGCCGCACCACCTCGCGGCGCACCACGGCCTTGGCGCCGCGCTTGCGCGCCTCGGCCGGGTCCTCGGTCTGCTCGCACACCGCGACGCGGAAGCCCTTGCGGATCAGGGTCAGCAGGTAGCTCTCGGCCGCGTGCACCGGCACGCCGCACATGGGGATGTCCTGGCCCAGGTGCTTGCCGCGCTTGGTCAGCGCGATGTCGAGCGCCTCGGCGGCCCTGGCGGCGTCGTCGAAGAACAGCTCGTAGAAATCGCCCATGCGGTAGAACAGGAGGGCGTCGGGGTGCGCCTCCTTGATCTGGAGATACTGCGCCATCATCGGGGTGACGGCCGTCGCCTCGTTCATCGCCTGCCCGCTGAGCTGCACGATCCGCGCATGGGCATAGCCCCCTGCCGGGGGCCTCGATAGCACGCCCGCCGGGATTCGCGAAAATTTCCGCAGGCCGGAAGTTTCCGCACGGCCTGGGGTGTGGAATGCCACATAATCCGGGTTGCACCGTCCGATCCCTTGGTGCATGGTATACCAGATACATCGGTGCGGGGCGCCGGAGAGTGCGGCGCATCGCCGTGGCCGATGGGAGGACGAAAGCCCGTGGGAAAGACCCTGGACCTGAAGCCGGTGGACGGCTCGTTCAGCCTGAAGGAGCACATCTACGAAGTGCTCAAGAAAAGCATCATGGATCTCGACATCTACGACCCCGACACCAACCTGCGCATGGACGAGCGGACGCTGGCCGAGCGGCTCGGCATCAGCCGCACGCCGATTCGCGAGGCGATCATGCGCCTCGAGCAGGAGGGCTTCGTCGAGATCCAGCCCCGCCGCGGCGTCTATATCCGGCGCAAGAGCCTGACCGAGATCCTGGAGATGATCACGGTGTGGGCGGCGCTCGAGAGCATGGCGGCGCGGCTGGCGTGCGAGCGCGCCAGCGACGCCGAGATCGCTCGGCTGCGCGAGGTGGTGCGCCCGTTCAACAAGGAGCGCGCCAAGGCCGAGCTGTCCGAGTATTCGGAAGCCAACATCGAGTTCCACCTGTGCGTGCTGGGGCTGCCCAAGTGCGGCATGCTGGAAGGCATCGCCCAGGGCCTGTTCACCCACCTCAAGGCGGTGCGCCGCAAGGCGACCAAGGACCAGAGCCGGGCCGACCGCTCGATGGTCGATCACATGAACATCATCGAGGCGATCGAGGCGCGCAATCCCGAACTCGCCGCCCAGCTCGTGCGCGAGCACACCTTCCGGCTGCACGACTATGTCGCTCAGACCTGGAAGTTCCTGGCCTCGCCGGCCGACATGGCCGCGAGCTGACGCCGACACGCTGCAATCCAAGGGAGAGGACGAACGTGGTTGCGCAGACCCCCGAAGACACGCTGGCCAGGGAGCCTGCCGTCGACGAGCCCGAGATGACCGACGGGTTCCACCTCGTCGTCGACGCATTGAAGCTCAACGGCATCGAGACGATCTACGAGGTTCCGGGCATCCCGATCTCGGACCTGTGCCGGCTGGCGCAGGCCGAGGGCATGCGCGTGATCTCGTTCCGCCACGAGCAGCACGCCGGCCACGCCGCCGCGATCGCCGGCTTCCTGACGCAAAAGCCCGGCGTGTGCATGACCGTCTCGGCGCCCGGCTTTCTCAACGGGCTGACGGCGCTGGCCAACGCCACCACCAACTGCTTTCCGATGATCCTGATCTCGGGCTCGTCGGAGCGCGAGATCGTCGACCTGCAGCAGGGCGACTACGAGGAGATGGACCAGCTCGCCATCGCCAAGCCGCTGTGCAAGGCGGCCTTCAGGGTGCTGCACGCCGAGGACATCGGCATCGGCGTCGCCCGCGCCATCCGGGCCGCCTGCTCGGGCCGGCCGGGCGGGGTCTATCTCGACCTGCCGGGCAAGCTCCTGGCCCAGGTCATGGAGGCGGATGCGGGGCTGGCCTCGCTGGTCAAGGTGATCGACCCGGCGCCGGCGCAGAGCCCCGCGTCCGAGGCGGTGGCCCGGGCGCTCGGCGTGCTCAGGGGCGCGAAGCGGCCGCTGATCATCCTGGGCAAGGGCGCGGCCTATGCCCAGGCCGACGAGGAGGTCCGCGCCCTGGTCGAGAAAAGCGGCATTCCGTACCTGCCGATGAGCATGGCCAAGGGGCTCCTGCCCGACGATCACCCGCAGTCGGCGGCCGCGGCGCGCTCGCTCGTGCTCCAGGAGTCGGACGTCGTCATGCTGGTCGGCGCGCGGCTCAACTGGCTGCTCAGTCACGGCAAGGGCAAGGCCTGGGGCACGGCGCGCAAGAAGTTCGTGCAGATCGACATCGACCCCAGGGAGATGGACTCCAACGTCGAGATCGCCGCGCCGCTGGTCGGCGACGTGCGCTCCTGCGCCAGGGCGCTCGTCGAGGGCATGGGCGCGGACTGGCCCGCGCCGCCGGCCGAGTGGACGTCCGCGGTGCGCGACAAGGTCGAGGCGAACGTCGCCAAGATGGCGCCGAGGCTCAAGAACAACAACGTGCCGATGGACTTCCACGGCGCGCTGGGGGCGCTCAGGGAGATCGTGCGGGAGCGGCCCGACGCGATCCTGGTCAACGAGGGCGCCAACACGCTCGACTTCGCGCGCTCGGTGATCGACATGATGAAGCCCAGGAAGCGCCTCGACGTGGGCACCTGGGGCGTGATGGGCATCGGCATGGGCTTCTCGGTCGCCGCCGCGGTCGAGACCGGCCAGCCGGTGCTGGCGGTCACGGGCGACAGCGCCTTCGGCTTCTCGGGCATGGAGATCGAGACCATCTGCCGCTACAGGCTGCCGGTCTGCGTCGTGGTGTTCAACAACAACGGCATCTATCGCGGCACCGACGAGAACCCGACCGGCGGGCCCGACCCCGCGCCGATGGTGTTCGTCAAGGACTCCCGCTACGACAGGATGATGGAGGCCTTCGGCGGCGTCGGCGTACAGGCGACGACGCCCGACGAGCTCGCCCGCGCCGTGCGCGCGGCCATGGACTCGGGCAAGCCCACCCTGGTCAACGCGGTGATCGACCCCGCCGCCGGCACCGAGTCGGGGCGCATCGGCAACCTCAATCCGCAGAGCCAGCTCAAGAACAAGCCCAAGAGCGTGCTGCCGAATTCGTAAGTCGGCCCGGCCGGGCCAGATCCTGAACAACAGCGAGAGGACGCGATGAAAGCTCTCGAAGGCATCAAGATCCTGGATTTCACCCATGTGCAGTCGGGGCCGACCTGCACCCAGCTGCTCGCCTGGATGGGCGCCGACGTGATCAAGGTCGAGCGCCCGGGCGTCGGCGACGCCACGCGCAAGCAGCTGGTCGACGTCCCCGGCGCCGACAGCCTCTATTTCACCATGCTCAACGGCAACAAGCGCTCGATCGAGCTCAACACCAAGAGCGAGGCGGGCAAGCGCGTGCTGACCCGGCTGGTCGAGGAGTGCGACGTGCTGGTGGAGAACTTCGCGCCGGGCGCGCTCGACCGCATGGGCTTCGGCTGGGACCGCATCCAGGAAATCAACCCGCGCATGATCTATGCCTCGGTGAAGGGCTTCGGGCCGGGGCGATATGCCGAGTGCAAGGTCTACGAGAACGTGGCCCAGTGCGCCGGCGGCGCGGCCTCGACCACCGGCTGGCGCGACGACCTGCCGCTGGTCACGGGCGCGCAGATCGGCGACTCCGGCACCGGGCTGCACCTGGCGCTGGGCATCGTCTCGGCGCTGTTCCAGCGCGAGCGCAGCGGCCGCGGCCAGAAGGTGCTGGCGGCGATGCAGGACGGCGTGCTGAACCTGTGCCGGGTCAAGCTCAGGGACCAGCAGCGCCTGGCGGCCGGCCCGCTCAAGGAGTACTCGCAGTTCGGCGAGGGCGTGCCGTTCGGCGACGCGACCCCGCGCGCGGGCAACGACTCGGGCGGCGGCCAGCCGGGGCGCATCCTCAAGTGCAAGGGCTGGGAGGACGACCCCAACGCCTACACCTACTTCATCACCCAGGCCGCCGTGTGGGAGCAGATCTGCGACGTCATCGGCAAGCCCGAGTGGAAGTCCGACCCCGACTACGCCACGCCCGAGGCGCGGCTGCCCCGGCTCAACGAGGTGTTCGGCGCCATCGAGGACTGGACCCAGACCAAGGACAAGTACGAGGTCATGGACATCTGCAATCCGCTGAACATCCCGGTCGGACCGGTCCTGAGCATGAAGGAGCTGGCCGAGGACCAGGGCCTGCGCGAGACCGGCACCGTGGTCGAGGTCGACCATCCGGGCCGCGGCAAGTACCTGACCGTCGGCATGCCGATCAAGCTTTCCGACAGCCCGGCCGAGGTGGCCCGCTCGCCGCTGCTGGGCGAGCATACCGAGGAGATACTGCGCGACGTGCTGGGCTATTCGGACGAGGAGATCGCCGAGATCGCGGGCTCGGGCGCCGTGGGCGAGATGAAGAGCGCGCGCGCCACGGCCGGGTGAGGCGCGCGGCCCGCCGGGTCGCGCGGGATGACAGGTGCCGCGCTCCCCGATCCGGGGAGCCGGCCGGCGGCGGGCAACGCACCCCGCGCGCCGCGACAGAGCACAAGGCCGGGCCACCCGGCCAGGGAATGAGGAGGACTACGCCCCATGCGCCTGATCGTGAACGGACAGCAGGCCTTCGGCAAGGCGGCGCTGGAGAAGCTGCTCGAGGCAGGCAAGGACGAGGTCGTCGCCGTCTACACCGCGCCCGACAAGGAGGGCCGGCCCGTGGACCCGCTGAAACAGGCAGCGCTCGACAACAAGATCCCCGTGTTCCAGCCGCCGAACTACAAGGACAAGGCGGTGCTGGACGAGATGCGCGAGCTCGGGGCCGACCTGATGATCATGGCCTACATGATCATCTTCGTGCCCGATGAGGCGCGCTCGATCCCCAGCCACGGCTCGATTTGCTTCCACCCCTCGCTGTTGCCGCTGCACCGCGGCCCGTCCTCGATCAACTGGCCGATCATCTGGGGCGAGACCAAGACCGGGCTGACCTGGTTCTACCCCGATGACGGGCTCGACGAGGGCGACATCCTGATGCAGTGGGAGTGCGAGATCGGCCCCGACGAGACGCTGGGCGACATCTACTTCAAGAAGATCTTCCCCAGGGGTGTGGAGTCGGTGCTCGAGGTGTGCGATCTGTTCCGCGCGGGCAACCCGCCGCGCAGCTCCCAGAACGAATCCAGGGCGACCTACGAGAGCTGGTGCCGCAAGAAGGACGCCGGCGTCGACTGGGCCAAGCCGGTGGCCGACGTCTACAACCTGATCCGCGGCTGCAACCCGCAGCCCGGCGCCTGGACGACGCTGAACGGCCAGGAGGTCCAGCTCTACGACAGCGCACGCCTCGGCGGCGAAGGCAGGGCCGGTGAGGTCGTTGACGTCTCCGGGGACGGCGTAACCGTGCAGGCCGCGGGGGGCCGTATCCTCGTAAAACGTGTCCGGCCCAAGGGCGGCGACAAGGTTGCCGCCGCCCAGTGGGCCGAGGAGGCCGGGGTCAAGCCGGGGACCCGGCTCGGCTCCTGAGCCGCGAGAACCACTCAAAGGGGAAGAACCCATGCCCAAGACGGATATCCAGATCGCCCGCGAGGCCAACAAGAAGCCGATCCAGGAAGTCGGCGCCAAGCTCGACATACCTTCCGAGCACCTGCTGCCCTACGGCCACGACAAGGCCAAGATCTCGGCCGAGTTCATCGACTCGGTGAAGGGCAACCGGGACGGCAACCTGATCCTGGTCACCGCGATCAACCCCACCCCGGCGGGCGAGGGCAAGACCACGACCACGGTGGGGCTGGGCGACGGGCTCAACGCCCTCGGCAAGAAGGCGGCGATCTGCATCCGCGAGGCCTCGCTCGGCCCGAACTTCGGCATGAAGGGCGGCGCCGCCGGCGGCGGCTATGCGCAGGTGGTTCCGATGGAGGACATGAACCTCCACTTCACCGGCGACTTCCACGCGATCGGCGCGGCGCACAACCTGCTCAGCGCGATGATCGACAACCACATCTACTGGGGCAACGAGCTGGATATCGACACCCGCCGCGTCGCCTGGCGCCGGGTGGTCGACATGAACGACCGGGCGCTGCGCGACATCGTGGTGTCGCTGGGCGGCGTCTCGAACGGCTTTGCGCGCGAGAGCGGCTTCGACATCACGGTGGCTTCCGAGGTGATGGCGATCCTGTGTCTGGCTCGCGACCTGAAGGACCTGGAGCGCCGCCTGGGCGACATCATCGTCGCCTATCGCCGCGACAAGTCGGCGGTGACCTGCCGCGACATCAAGGCCGACGGCGCCATGGCGGTGCTCTTGAAGGACGCGATCCAGCCCAATCTGGTTCAGACGCTGGAAAACAGCCCGGCCTTCGTCCATGGCGGCCCGTTCGCCAACATCGCCCATGGCTGCAACTCGGTGATGGCCACCACCACCGCGCTGAAGATTGCCGACTACGTGGTGACCGAGGCCGGCTTCGGTGCTGACCTGGGCGCCGAGAAGTTCATGGACATCAAGTGCCGCAAAGCCGGCCTGAAGCCGAAGGCCGTGGTCATCGTCGCCACCGTGCGCGCGATGAAGATGAACGGCGGCGTCAAGAAGGACGACCTGGGCGCCGAGAACGTCGAGGCGGTCAAGAAGGGCTGTGCGAACCTGGGCCGGCACATCGAGAACATGAAGCAGTTCGGCGTCCCGGCGGTGGTGGCGATCAACCACTTCGTCTCGGACACCGACGCCGAGATCGAGGCGGTCAAGGCCTATGTCGCCGACCAGGGCTCGGAGGCTGTGCTGTGTAAGCACTGGGCCAACGGCTCGGCCGGCATCACCGACCTGGCCAAGAAGGTCGTGCAGATCGTGGAGAGCGGCACTGCGCAGTACGCGCCGCTCTATCCCGACGAGATGGGCCTGTTCGAGAAGATCGAGACCGTGGCCAAGCGCATCTACCGCGCCGACGAGGTGCTGGCGGACAAGAAGATCCGCGACCAGCTCAAGCAGTGGGAGGCCGACGGCTTCGGCAAGCTGCCGGTCTGCATGGCCAAGACCCAGTACTCGTTCACCACCGACCCGAACCGGCGCGGCGCGCCGACCGGGCACAGCCTGCCGGTGCGCGAGGTGCGCCTCTCGGCCGGGGCCGGCTTCGTGGTGGTGATCTGCGGCGAGATCATGACCATGCCCGGGCTGCCGCGCAAACCGGCCGCCGAGTCGATCCGGCTCAATGACGAGGGCCAGATCGAGGGCCTATTCTGAGAGGAGTGCACATGTCGATCGCCAAGATCCTGGTGCCTGTGCGCGGCGACGGCAAGGGCGAGAACGTTCTCGCCCACGCCGCCGCGGTGGCGCGCCGCCACAACTCGCATATCGAGGCGGTGCACTGCCGTGCGCGGCCCGACGACCTGATTCCCTACGGCGTCGTGGTGACCAGGGGGCTGCGCGAGCAGATAGCACGACATGCCAAGGAGGTCGGCGACGCCGAGGAGGCGTCGCTGAGGAAGCTGTTCGATGCCCTGATGAACCGGTTCGGGCTGGAGATCGTCCCCGAGGGCACCGTGCCCCCGCGCGATCATGCCACGGCGCGCTGGTGGGAGGAGGACGGCCGGCAGATCGACGTGATCAAGAGCCACGGCCGCCTCGCCGACCTCGTTGCCGTGGCCAAGCCGGACCGCGACCGGGGCCTGGGCTTCAATACGCTCAACGCCGGCCTGTTCAACACGGGCCGTCCGGTGCTGGTCTGCCCGCCGGCGGACAAGGCCCCCGAAGTGCTGGGCAAGCGCATCGCCATCGCCTGGAACGGCTCGACCGAGGCCGCGCGGGCGGTGGCGCTGGCGCTGCCGCTGATCCAGGCGGCCGACGAGGTGGTCATCCTCGACGGCGGCGTGGGCGACCACGGCGCCTCGGGCGACGAGCTTCTGGGCTATCTCGAGATCCGCGGCGTCAGCGCGCGCCGCCAGCCGATCGAGGGCGGCGACAACCCCGGCCGGGCGATCCTGGCCGCGGCCAAGCAGGCCGGCGCCGACCTTCTGGTGATGGGCGCCTACAGCCGCAGCCGCGAGCTCGAGGCGGTGTTCGGAGGCGCCACGCAGCATGTCATCGACCGCTGCACCATCCCGGTTGTGATGGTGCACTGATCCAGACGGCGGGGACCTGGAAATCAGGAAAATGCATTGCTTTCCGGTTCTCGTCGTATAAACTCGCCGTATCTGGTATACCACATACCGGCGCAAGGAGGGCTCTCAGAGAGGCGGCGCGCAACCGCCCGAGCCGTGAGCAGGCGGCGTCAAGCCGCGAGCCGGATCTCCGCTTAGGCGGGGGTCCACGGAAGAAGCACAGAGAGGAAAGGGGAGGAGCTAAATGAGACTTCTCAAACACGCGGTCCTCGGGCTCGCCAGCGTGGCGCTGGCGACTGGAGCCGCCTCGACGGCCCAGGCCTGGACGCCGAAGAAGCCGATCGAGCTGATCATCCCGGCCGGCACCGGCGGCGGCGCCGACCAGATCGCCCGGCTGATCCAGGGCATTGTTCAGAAGAACCATTTCTCGCCGATGCCGATCATCCCGATCAACAAGCCGGGCGGCTCGGGCGGCGAGGGATATCTCTACATCCAGCAGAACGCCGGCGACAACCACAAGCTGCTGGTGACGCTGAACAGCTTCTACACCACGCCGCTGATCCAGCCGGACCTGCACATCGACATCACCAAGTTCACGCCGATCAAGCTGATGGCGATGGACACCTTCCTGCTCTGGGTGCAGGCCGACTCTCCGATCAACACGCTCGACGAGTTCGTCAAGACGGTGAAGGAGAAGGGCAAGGCCTGGAAGATGGGCGGCACCGGCAAGGGCCAGGAGGACTCGATCCTCACGGCCATGATCGAGTCCGAGTTCGGCCTCAACATGACCTATGTGCCCTTCCCGGGCGGTGGCACCGTGGCCAAGAACCTGGTCGGCGGGCATATCGACTCCACCGTCAACAACCCGTCCGAGCAGATCGAGTTCTGGCGCGCCGGCAAGTCCAAGCCGATCGTCCAGTTCACCAACAAGCGCATGAAGCTGTTCCCCAAGGTGCCGACGGCCAAGGAGCTGGGCCACGACATCGTCTACTTCATGCAGCGCTCGATCAATGGCCCTCCGGGGATGTCTCCGGCCGCGCAGAAGTACTACATCAAGCTCTTCGACAAGGTGTTCCAGTCGAAGGAGTGGCAGCACTTCTGCAAGACCGAGGGGCTGTTCTGTGACAAGGACGTCGCTCAGTACCAGGGCGCGAAGCTCGGCGAGTTCCACAAGCAGCAGCTCGAGCGCCACAAGGCGCTGATCGAAAAGGTCGGCGCGAAGGCGATCGTCGGCCAGTAAGAACCGACCGTGAACCGGGCCCGGGGGCGCTCAGCCCCCGGCCAAGCCCCGGGGCGCGCGCGGGCCGCGGCGCGGCATGCCCCCCGGCGGATGACGACGTGCGAGCGCGGCGCATCCCAACTCCGAGGCCGAGGCAGAGTTTAACGCGAGGTGACGAACATGACTGTTCGTGCTGCAGAGCTGACCACGGGGGTCGTGACGATCCTGATGTCGATCGCCCTGATGTACAAGAGCGCCGAGAACAGCATCTGGTGGGTTCCGGGCACCGGCCCTGGCTCCGGCGCCTGGCCGTTCTGGCTCTCCGCCGTCCTTTTGCTGACGTCGTGCGCCACGCTGGTGCGCGGGCTGCTCAGGATCACCCCTGAGTCGCGCAACACCGAGCCGTTCATCGATCCCCAGGCGATCTACATCGTCGCCGTCACCATCGGCTCGCTGATCTTCCTGCTCGGCGCCACCCAGATCATCGGCATCTACTTCGCCCTGATGCTGTTCCTGCTGTTCTATCTGAAGGTGGTCGGCGGCCACGGCTGGACCGTCACCATCGCAATGATGTTCGGCACGCCGATCTTCATCTTCGCCCTGTTCGAGTATGCGCTGACGATCTCGCTGCCGAAGGGCATCTCCGAGCCGCTCTTCTATCCGCTCTACGCGCTCATGTACTGACCTCCCACCCACGCGCGCCGCGAGAGTGCGCGCCGGACAGGACTCGCGACATGCTCGATAACATCCTGATACCGCTGGGCGCCGGGATCGCGGACGCCTTCGTTCCGATCAACCTGGCGATGATCATCCTGGGCTGCACCCTCGGCCTGATCATCGGCATGCTGCCGGGGCTCGGCTCGGTGAACGGCGTGGCGGTGCTGCTGCCGATCACCTTCCTGGTGCCGCCCAACGCGGCCGTGATCTTCCTCGCGGCGATCTATTACGGCGCCATGTACGGGGGCTCGATCTCCTCGATCACGCTCGGGGTGCCAGGCGCATCGACAGCGGTCGCCACGGTCTTCGACGGAAGACCGATGGCGCAGCAGGGCAAGGGCGACCAGGCGCTGATCGGCGCGGCGCTCGCGTCCTTCGTCGGCGGCACGATCTCCGTCATCCTGTTCACGCTGTTCGCGCCGCCGCTCGCGGACTTCGCACTGAAGTTCGGCCCGCCCGAGGAATTCGCCCTGATGATCCTGGCCTTCGCCACCTTCATCGGGCTCGGCGGCGACGACATCCCCAAGACGATCTTCTCGATCGTGATCGGCCTGATCCTCGCCTCGGTCGGGCTCGACATCATCTCGGGGCGCCCGCGGCTGATCTTTTTCGGCCTGCCCGGCTTCCTGCACGGCATCAGCTTCCTGGTGCTCGCGATCGGCGTCTACGGCATCGGCGAGATGCTCTGGACGCTTGAGCATAGCCAGGGCAAGGTGGAGCTGCACAAGGTGAAGCTGACGATGAAGAGCTTCGCCAAGAACATCAAGATAGTGTTGCGCCAGCCGCGGGTGCTGATTCTCGGGTCTGTGCTCGGCTACTTCGTCGGCATGCTGCCGGCGGCCGGGGCGACGCCGGCCTCGCTGATGTCCTACGGCCTGGCGAAGACCTTCTCCAAGGATCCCGAGAGCTTCGGCAAGGGCAACGTGGTCGGGGTCCTCGCACCCGAGAGCGCGAACAACGCGGCCTCGACCGGCTCGATGCTGCCGATGATCACGCTCGGCATCCCCGGCTCACCGACCACGGCAGTGCTCTTGGGCGGCATGATCATCTGGGGCTTGCGGCCCGGGCCGCTGCTGTTCAAGGAGCACGGCGACTTCGTGTGGGACCTGATCGGCTCGCTCTATATCTCGAACGTCTTCACGCTGATCATCGACCTGTGCTTCATCCCGGTTCTGGTGCGAATCCTGGCGATGCCCTTCACCATCCTGGCGCCGATCATTTTCACGCTGTCCGTGGTCGGCGGCTTTGCGCCCACCCAGACCATGCACGATGTCTGGCTGATGCTGATCTTCGGCGTGTGCGGCTATCTCCTGCGCAAGCTGAACTACCCCGTGGCGCCCGCGGTGCTGGCCATCGTGCTGGGCCCGCTGGCCGAGGAGTCGTTCCGCCAGACGGTGCTCGGCTCGCAGGGCGATGTGACGATCTTCTTCACCCGGCCGCTGTCCGGCCCGATCATGGGCATCGCCATCCTGCTGATGTGCTACCCGCTGATCCAGCGCGCGATGAGGATGATCGGCAAGATGCGCAACGCGGTCTGAGCGAACGGCGCAACGAACGAGGGACGGGCCCGCGCTCCGGCGCGGGCCCAAAATATTTCGGGCCGACCGGCGCCGCCGGCCCGCTCAGGGCGTCAGCAGAATCTTGCCCCTGAGCCCGCCGGCCTCCATCAGCGCATGCGCTTTGGCCGCCTGGGCCAGCGGCAGCACGGTATGGGTCACCGTGCGCAGCTTGCCCGCGGCGAACAGCGGCCAGAGGCGCTCTTCGAGATCCGCCGCGACGGCGGCCTTGAAGGCGTCGGGGCGCGGGCGCAGGGTCGAGCCGGTGATCACCAGCCGCTTCAGCATGACCGGCATCAGGTCGACCTCGACCTTCGAGCCCTTGCGGAAGGCGAGCTGCACGATCCTGCAGTCCGGCGCGGCGGCCTTGATATTGCGCGCCACGTAGTCGCCGCCCATGAAGTCGAGGATCAGGCTGGCGCCGCCGGCCTCGCGCACGATGCCGACGAAATCCTCCTCGCGATAGTTGATCGCCCGTTCGGCGCCCAGGCTTTCGCAAAACGCGAGCGCCTCGCCCGAGCCCGCGGTGGTGAACACGCGCAGCCCCAGCGCGGCGCCGATCTGCACCGCGGTCGAGCCGATCCCGCCCGCGCCGCCATGCACCAGGAACAGCGCGCCCGGGGGCACCTCGTGGCGGAAGAAGAAGTTGCTCCAGACCGTGAAATAGGTCTCGCACAGGCCCCCGGCGTCGATCGTCTTGGCGCCCTCGGGCACCGGCAGCACGTGGCCGGCCTCGACCGCGACGTATTCGGCATAGCCGCCGCCCTTGGTGAGCGCGCAGACCCGGCCGCCCGCGCGCCAGCGCGTGACGCCTGCGCCGAGCGCCGCGATCTCGCCCGAGACCTCGAGCCCGGGCAGGTCCGAGGCGTCGGGCGGCGGCGCGTAGCGGCCCTGGCGCTGCATGACGTCGGGGCCGTTCACGCCCGCGGCGGCGACGCGGATCAGCACCTGGCCGGGGCCGGGCTGAGGCACCTCGCGCCGCGCGGGGGCCAGCACCTCGGGGCCGCCGGGCTCGGTGATCTCGATCACGGTCATCTCGGGCATGCGCGACGCTCCTTCCGTTGAATTTCCGGTGTTTTCCGGTTTAATGCGCGGCCGGATGCGGTGCAATCGCCGCCCCGGCGCCCGGCGGGATCCCCTGCCGGCGCGCGCGCCCGCAAGGAGACTGCCCATGACCGACTCCGCCCGCTCGAGCCCGCTGCCCGGCTACCTGGTCGAGCGCTATCGCGCCTGGCACGCCTTGCGGTTTGCCGACAACCGCGCCTGGTACGCGCGTCTGGCCGCCGAGGGCCAACGCCCGCGCGCCATGATGATCTCGTGCTGCGACAGCCGGGTGAACATCAACGAGATGTTCGGCGCCGAGCCCGGCGACCTGTTCGTGGTCAGGAACGTCGCCAACCTGGTGCCACCCTACAGCCCCGACCACCAGCACCACGGCACCTCGGCCGCGGTCGAGTTCGCCGTGGGCGCGCTCAAGGTGGCGCATATCGTCGTGGTCGGGCATTCGGGCTGCGGCGGCGTCGCCGCCTGCCACGACATGTGCGCGGGGCTGGCGCCCGAGCTGGAGGAGAGCTCGAGCTTCATCGGCCGCTGGATGGATATCCTGCGCCCGGGCTACGAGCGGGTCGCCGCCGAGGTGCCCGACGCCGAGGCGCGGCGCGGTGCGCTGGAGCACGAGGCGGTGCGGGTCTCGCTGAGGAACCTCGCCACCTTTCCCTTCGTGCGCGCCGCGCACAACGCCGGGGTCCTGACCCTGCACGGGGCCTTCGTCGACATCCCCAGCGGCGCGCTGCTGCAACACCGGGACGAGGCGGGCTTCGACGTCGTCTGAGCGCGGCGCGTCCGCTCCGGCGCCGGCGCCCGCGCCGGGCAGAGGCGAGGATCGAGACCGGCCCTGGGCGCGCGTCCACGGCACCCCCATGGGGGTCCGAAAAAATACATGAAAGAAATCAGCATCTTGCGAGGCGTCCAAATTTGGACGCCGCGCAGGCCCAGCCTTTCCGTGGCTGCGACGGCCGCGCCGGCTCAGTCCTTGCGCAGGCAGCGCCGGCCCAACAGCTCGGCGATCTGCACGGCGTTCAGCGCCGCACCCTTGCGCAGGTTGTCCGAGACGCACCACAGCGACAGGCCGTTCTCGACGGTCGGATCTTCGCGGATGCGGCTGACGTAAGTTGCGAACTCGCCGACGCACTCGACCGGGGTGATGTAGCCGCCGGGCTCGTGCTTGTCGACGACCACGATGCCGGGCGCCTCGCGCAGGATCTCGCGCGCCTCCTCGGCCGAAAGCGGGTCCTCGAGCTCGAGGTTCAGCGCCTCGGAATGGCCGACGAAGACCGGCACCCGCACGCAGGTGGCGTGCAGCTTGATCGCCGGGTCGAGGATCTTCTTGGTTTCGGCCACCATCTTCCACTCTTCCTTGGTGGTGCCGTCCTCCATGAACACGTCGATGTGCGGGATGACGTTGAAGGCGATCTGCCTGGGGAACTTCTTCGGCTCGACCTCCTGGCCGGGCACGTAGATGCCCTTGGTCTGCAGCCACAGCTCGTCCATTGCCTCCTTGCCGGCGCCCGAGACCGACTGGTAGGTGGCCGCCACCACGCGCTTGATCCGCGCCCGGTCGTGGATCGGCTTGAGGGCCACGACCATTTGCGCCGTCGAGCAGTTCGGGTTGGCGATGATGTTGCGCGCGGAATAGCCCTCGACCGCGTCCGGGTTCACCTCCGGCACGATCAGCGGCACGTCCGGCTCGTAGCGGTATAGCGAGGAGTTGTCGATCACCACCGCGCCGGCCTTCGCCGCCCTTGGCCCGTACTGCTTGGTCGGCCCCGAGCCGATGGCGAACAGCGCGATGTCGACGCCCGCGAAATCGAAGCTGTCGATGTCCTTGGTCTTGAGCGTCTCGTCGCCGAAGCTCACCTCGGTGCCCAGCGAGCGGCGCGAGGCAAGGGCGATGACCTCGTCGGCGGGGAACTCCCGCTCGGCGAGGATGTTCAGCATCTCGCGGCCCACATTGCCGGTGGCGCCCGCGACGGCGACTCGATAACCCATCTGACCGACTCCCGATTGAACGGAGCTTCCGACGGCACGCCTCATACAGGCTCTGTGCCGGCGGCGAAAGGGGGCGACAGGGGGCGACCGCGCGGCGCGCCGGCATCCCGAGACGATTGACCGGGGCGAGTGGCACATGCTGAATGCGCGCAACCGTTCCGGTCGGCCCGCGCCCGGGAGAAGCTGCATTGTCATGACCGATTTCGCCAGGAAGATCTTCGGCACGCTTCGTCTCGGCGGCACCCGAAACGACCTCGCGGCTCTGTACCGGCGCCTGTCGTGGGAGTGCAGACGGAAGTTCGGCCGCGTGGATCGGGCCATCCTGCACAGCTACCTGGCCGGTGCGCGGATGCGGAAGCTCCAGATCGGCTGCGGCGAAAATCCGCTCGAGGGCTGGCTCAACTCGGACCTCTACCCACGTTCGCCGCGCGTCTTCCACCTGGACGCGTCCCGCCCCTTTCCGTTTCCAGACGGTGCCTTCGACTACGTCTTCAGCGAGCACATGATCGCATGCCTGTCCTACTCCGAGGGCAGCGCGATGCTGGCGGAGTGCCATCGCGTGCTCAAGCCGGGCGGCACGATCAGGATCTCCACGCCCGACCTGTCATTCCTGATCGATCTGTGCCGCGAGGAGAAGAGCGACCTGCAACGCGACTACATCGCCTGGTCGAGGGACAGCTTCATCCCCGATGCGCCGTGCCCTTCGCACAGCTTCGTCGTGAACAATTTCATGCGCGCCTGGGGCCACCGGTTCATCTATGACGAGGAGACCCTGCGCGGGTCACTGGAGCGCGCGGGGTTCGACCCGATCACCAGGCTCGACGTCAGCCAGAGCGCCCACGCGGCGCTGCGCAATCTGGAGAACGTGAGCAGAATGCCGGACGGCTTCCTGCGGCTGGAGACGTTGACGCTCGAGGCAACCAAGCCGCCCGCGCCCCGTCGTCGCCCGCCGGCATCCGCAGCGGCGGACCCGGCCGCGGGGCCGCCAGCGGCGGCTCAGCCCAGCGCCCGGCGGTAGCTCACCGCCTCGGCAACATGTACCTTGCGCACGGCGTCTGAGCCCTCGAGGTCGGCGAGCGTGCGCGCCAGCCTGAGCACCCGGTGGTAGCCGCGCGCCGAGAGGCGCAGCTTCTCGGCCGCCGCGCGCAAAAGCGACTGGCCGGGCGCGTCCGGCGTGGCGACCCTGTCCAGCATCTCGCCCTCGAGCTCGCCGTTCATCAGCTTGGTGCCGTTCATCCGCTCGGCCTGCACGCCGCGCGCCCCGGCCACGCGGCCCGCGATCTTGGCCGAGCTGTCGCCATGGGGCGGCAGGGCGAGGATGTCGGGCGTCACGGGCGGCACTTCGATGCGGATGTCGAAGCGGTCGACCAGCGGGCCTGAGATCCGCGCCACGTAGTCCGCCCCGCAGCGCGGGGCCCGCGAGCAGGCGCGCGAGGCGTCCGTGAGATAGCCGCAGCGGCAGGGGTTCATCGCCGCGACCAGCAGGAAGCGGGCCGGATAGCGCACATGTGCCGTGGCGCGCGAGACCACCACCTCGCCGGTCTCTACCGGCTGGCGCAGGGTCTCGAGCACTGGGCGGGCGAACTCGGGCAGCTCGTCGAGGAACAGCACGCCCCGGTGCGCCAGCGAGACCTCGCCGGGCTTGGCCTCGCGCCCACCCCCGATCATGGCGGCCGGCGAGGCCGAATGGTGGGGCGCCCGGTAGGGCCGCTCACGGAAAATCGTGCCGTCGCCGGGCTGGGCGGCGAGCGAGTAGATCACCGAGACTTCCAGCGCCTCCTCCGCCGTCAGCGGCGGCATGATCGAGGTCAGCCGCGAGGCCAGCATCGACTTGCCCGAGCCCGGCTCGCCGATCAGCAGCACGTGGTGGCCGCCGGCGGCCGCGACCTCCAGCGCCCGGCGCGCGCCCTCCTGGCCCTTCACGTCGATCAGGTCGGCGCCCGAGCGTCGGCGCGCCACCTCGCCCGGCTGGGGCGGGGCCAGCGCCTTGCGCCCGGCGAAGTGGTTGACCAGGTCGATCAGTCCTGGCGGCGCCAGAACCTCGGCGGCGCCGACCCAGGCGGCCTCGCGCCCGCAGGCCTCGGGGCAGATCAGACCCTTGTCCTGCGCCGCGGCCGCCAGCGCCGCGGGCAGCGCGCCCTGCACCGGCTTGATCTCGCCGTCGAGGCTGAGCTCGCCCAGCGCCACGTTGCCGTCGACCTCCTCGGCCGGGATCAGGCCGAGCGCGGCCATCAACGCGAGCGCGATGGGCAGGTCGTAATGCGAGCCCGCCTTCGGCAGGTCCGCGGGCGAGAGGTTGACCGTGATTCGCTGCGCCGGCATGGCCAGGCCGATGGCGCCCATCGCCGCGCGCACCCGCTCGCGCGACTCCGAGACCGCCTTGTCGGCCAGCCCGACCACGTTGAAGGCAGGCAGGCCGGGGGCCAGGGCGCATTGCACCTCGACCGGCTTGGCCTCGACGCCGAGAAACGCCACCGTGTGGGCGCGCGTGATCATGCCGCTCTCCCGGGTGCACCGATCCACCCGGCCAAGGAGGGCAAACACGGTTAAGACCGGGTTAACCGGTGCCGCCGCGCCCTCGCCGCACCCCCGCCGCGCTGCCCTGTGCTCCGGTGCGGCCGGGATGAGCGCGGCCCTGACCTGCGGCCGTGCGCGCCTCGAAAACGCCCACCAACCGGCACAACTCAGCCGCAAAAAGGTCCCCATTGCGCACAACCATGGGTTGTTGGCGCGTCTGGCACGGCGCCGACGATCGGGTGCCCATCTCGCCGGCCGCATGCGCGCTGCCGCAAAGGGGGCGACGCCAGGGGGAGTCGGGAGGTGACCTGGGCCAGCTTTCAGGGGGGGCTCGCGCCCCGCAAGACGACGGGTCGGTTTGCCTGGCGCGAGGCCGGGCAGGGGCCTGCCGTGCTGCTGATCCACAGCGTGGGGCTGAATGCCGACGTGTGGGAGCCGCAGATCGGCGCCCTCGCCGGACGCCGCCGGGTGATCGCCGCGGACCTGCCCGGCCACGGCCTAAGCGCGCCGGTGGAGGCGGCGTCCGGGCTGGACGACTATGTCGTGGCCATGGCGGATCTGATCGCCGCGCTCGACGTGGCGCCGCTCGCCGTCGTCGGCCACTCCTTCGGAGCGATGGTTGCCCTCGGCCTGGCGCTCGATCATCCGCAAAAGGTCGCCTCGCTGGTCACGCTCAACGCCGTCTACTGTCGCGACGCGCAGGCCCGGGCAGCGGTCGAGGGCCGGGCGCGACTCGTGAGCGTGCGCCACGTGGACGCGATCGAGACCATCGCGCGCTGGTTCCCCAACGATCCCAACGGTCCGCTGGCGCGCCGCGCCACGACCTGGCTGCGCAGCGTCGATCCCCAAGCCTATGCAACGGCCTACCGCGTATTCGCGAGCGCCGACCGTAGTCACCAGGGCCGTCTGGGAGACCTCGGCTGCCGCGCCCTGTTCATCACCGGCGTCGCCGATGCGCGCTCCTCCCCTGCGATGTCCGAGCGCATGGCGCGCGAGGCGCCGAATGCCCGCGCCCTGGCCCTGCCCGGTGCCGGCCACATGATGAACCTGACGCACCCTGCCGAGACCACCAGTGCCATCGCGGCGTTCCTGAAGGCAGCGCCCCGCTCGCCCTGAGACCGCCGGACGCGGCAGGCACGAAAACGGCCGCACCGTGGCCCGGAGCGGCCGCTTGCGCAGCTCGGCAGGAGCGGAAGCTACATTGCCATGTCGCTCTTGCGTTGCACTTCCGGCATCGGTGCGAGAACCTGTGGCCCGCAGGTCTCCAGCACCCGGGCGCCCGGCCGGAGCGGCCAGTCGAGCAGCGCGTAGTTGTGCAGCGCGCGGACCGGGCGCTCGCCGCCGGGGTCGCCGATCAGCGAGATCACGGACAAGCTGCGCGGCGCGGCGAGCAGGTGCTCGACCAGCGGCGCCAGCGCATCCTTGAGGGCATGTGCCTTCTCGACCGGCTGCACGTCGCTGAGCGGCAGGTGAAACTGCTGCTGGGCGGATGGCACCAAGGGGACCAGCGCCCCTGTCCGGGCCCCGGGCGCAGGCGCAGGACGGGACTCCTCGGCCAGGTCGGGATCGGCCAGCGGGGCGAGCGCCGCCCTTACCCGCGCGACCAGCGCGGACAGCGCCTCCGAGCCCTCCGCCGGCACCAGCGCGACGCGCCCGCCGACCACCGCCAGCTCCAGCCGCGGCAGCTTGAACGAGACGCTTTCCTCGGCGATCGCGGCGAGCGCGTGCTCGAGCGCGAACTGGCTGCGCCCCGGCGCCAGCCGGAAGGGCGCGTTGATCACGCCGTGCAGCCCGTGGCGGCACAGCCGGCGGGTAATCGACGGCAGATCGGGAAAGTCACCGCGCGGGCGGTGCTCGCCATGCTCGGCACACCAGCCGGTCCAGGTGTCGCCGAACGGCCCCAGCGGGTCCGGCCGCTTCGGCACCCAGTAGACGGCATATCTCTCGAAATCGTTGAACATTGCGGTGGCCCCCTGCTTACCGCATCTTGCTTGCTTAATTTTTTATTGACCGAATCCGCGGCGGCTGAATGTGAAGAAAGTCACAATCGGCCGGGTCGCGCAGAAAGTTGTCACTGGCCCGGTCGCTTCTTCGGGATTGGAGCCTGTAATGTAAGGTTCGGGAATGCTGATTCTCCCTTCGGGGCCGCGGGATCCGCGGGCAGGCAGCAAACCGGCGGAGCGCGATGGTGGACGGAACCGAACCGAAGTTGGATCTCAGCCCGCCCGTCTGCGACCAGATCCGGCGCGTCGCCGCCGAGGCCGGAGAGCCGCACCTGGGCCGCCGGAAACCGCCCGTGGGCGAGGGGCCCGAGACCGTCGCCCGGGGCAAGGAGTGGACATGACCAGGCTGCCGAAGTCCACCGAACGCAAGATGGGCCTGGTCATCGACCTCGACATCTGTGTCGGCTGTCACGCCTGCGCCGTGGCTTGCAAGGAGTGGAACACCGGCGGCTACGGCGCGCCGCTGGCCGACACAGATGCCTACGGGGCCGAGCCGTCGGGCACCTGGCTCAACCGCATCCACACCTTCGAAGTGCAGCCGGCGCAGGGCCCCGCCCAGCTCGTGCACTTCCCCAAGTCCTGCCTGCACTGCGAGGACGCGCCCTGCGTCACTGTCTGCCCCACCGGCGCCAGCTACAAGCGCGCCGAGGACGGCATCGTGCTGGTGAACGAGGACGCCTGCATGGGCTGCGGGCTGTGCGCCTGGGCCTGCCCCTACGGGGCGCGCGAGCTCGACCGGGTGGCGGGCGTGATGAAGAAGTGCACGCTGTGCATCGACCGCATCTACAACGAGAACATCCCCGAGATCGATCGCCAGCCCGCCTGCGTGCGCACCTGCCCCGCCGGGGCGCGGCATTTCGGCGATCTCGGCGACCCCGAGAGCGCCGTGTCTGGGCTGGTCTCCGAGCGCGGCGGCATGGACCTGATGCCCGAGCAGGAGACCCGGCCGGTCAACAAGTACCTGCCGCCGCGCGGGCGCGACATTGCCGCGCCGCCGCCCCTCGACCTTGCCGAGCTGGCCGAGCCCGAGCCCGGCGGCTTTCTCGGCTGGCTCGACCGCGCGCTGGAGCGGCTTGGCTGATGCATCCCGCCCCTTCGATCACCGTCTTCACCACCCTGTCGGGCGTTGGCCTGGGCGTCATGGTCTGGCTCGGGATCGGGCTGGGCCCGGACGGCGGCGCCTATCCCTGGATCGGCTCGGCGCTGGCGCTCGGGCTCACGGGGCTGGGCGGCGCTGCCTCGGTCGGCCATCTCGGCCGGCGCGAGAACGCGTGGCGCGCCGTGACCCAGTGGCGCTCATCCTGGCTCTCGCGCGAGGCCTGCCTGATGCTGGCGGCGCTGGCGGTCTTCGGGCTCTATGCCGCGCTGTGGTGCCTCGGCGGCCTGCGCCTGTGGCCGCTCGGCCTGCTCGGCGCCGCGCTCGCGCTGGGCACGATCTACGCCACGGCGATGATCTACACGCAGATCCGCGCCGTGCCGCGCTGGAGCGCGACGCCGACGCCTGCGCACTTCCTTGTCACCGGGCTGACCGGCGGCCTCGTCGGCGCGGGCGCGGCTGCGGGGCTGGCGGGCGCCCCGGCCCAGGCAGACTGGATTGCTGTGGCGCTGGTGCTCGCCGGGGCCGTGTGGATCTGGTGGCAGACCGCGGCGGCCGGGGCCAGCCGGCGCTCGCAGGGCTCGAGCATGGAGAGCGCCACGGGGCTCGGCTTCATGGGCCGGGTGCGGTTGCTCGAGGCGCCGCATACCGGCTCGAACTACCTGCTCGACGAGATGGCTTACCGGGTCGCCCGCCGGCGCGGCTTCGAGCTCCGCCGGCTCGGCGCCGTGCTGGGCTATGTCGTGCCGCTCGCCCTCGCGCTCGCGGCCGTGGCCTTCGGCGGCTGGCTCATGGTGCTGGCGCTGCTCTCACACCTGGCGGGCATGCTGGCGCTGCGCTGGCTCTTCTTCGCCGAGGCCGAGCACGTCCAGGCGCTCTACTACGGCCGGCGCTGAGCCCCTTTCAGGGCCCGATCTTGCGTGTCCGCGGGCGCTGGATGCGCAGGACCTCGTGCTGGCGGCGCAGCGCCGCCACCTGCTCGCGCGAGCGCACCCGGTTGGCGTCGCGCAGCGCCTCGGCGATGAAGCTCAGATGCGCCTCCGCCGCCTCCCGCGCGGCGCAGGGGTCGCGCGCCAGCACCGCGTCCCGCATGGCGCGATGCTGGTCGAGCAGCCGCGAGCGCCGCTCGGGCAGCGAGTAGACCACCGCCCGGTTGTAGAACACGCCCCGGATCAGGAGCTCGTAGAGCGAGCGCATCATGTGCAGCATGACGATATTGTGCGCGGCCTCCACCACCGCCATGTGAAATTCGGCGTCGAGCGCGGCCTCCTCGGCCGGGTCGCGCTTGGTCGAGGCCTCCTCCATGCGGCGGAACACCGAGTCGATGGTCGCGAGGTCGGCATCCGTCGCGTTCACCGCGGCGCGCTCGGCGGCCAGGCCCTCGAGGTCGCGGCGGAACTCGACATAGTCGAACAGTGCCGAGTCGTGGCTGGCGAACAGCTCGACCAGCGGCGGCGCGAAGGCCGAGCCCAGCACCTCGGCGACGAAGGTGCCGCCGCCCGGCCGGGTCACCACCAGGCCGCGCTCCTCCAGCTCGGCCAGCGCCTCGCGCAGCGTGGGCCGCGAGACGTCCATGGTTTCGGCCAGATCGCGCTCGGCCGGCAGCCGGTCGCCCGGGCGCAGCACGCCATGCAGGATCAGGTCCTCGACCTGGCGAACCACGGCACTGGAAATCTTCTCGGAGACGATCTTCTGGAACGGCATGGGCGTGTTCCCCCCCCCGCATTGGGCCGATCATACCGCCCGCGCCTGCCGGATCAAACGGCGATGTGTCGGCATCGCTCCGGTGAGGCGCGTGCCGCGGCGCCGCGGCTCACCCGCGCCCGCTCCGGGATCCGGCATGAGGGGTGCGACACGAGCGCCCAACACCCGCGGCGCCCGGGGAATCGTGCTTGCGCGGCGGGCGGATTTCCCGTAACGCTGGAGTGTTACAGACATCTTTATCGTACAGGATTCCAAAGGTATGGAATGGGGAGCAAGCCGCGCGCCTGCGCGGGGGTTGCTTGCCGAGTGGCCTACTTGGCTTGCACTGGTGGCGTGCTACACGACTTGGGCGGCATCGCTCGCCGCCTATCACCTCGTCGGTCTGCTGGCCTTCGTGCCGCTGGCGCTTTCGACCGCCTTCCACTCGTCTTTGCAGCACGAGATTCTGCACGGTCACCCGACGCGCAAGGCCCTGGTCAACGAGGCGCTGGTCTGGCTGCCGCTGGGCCTCTACATCCCTTATCGCCGCTTCCGCGACCTGCATCTGAGGCACCATAACGACGCGCGGCTGACCGACCCCTATGACGACCCCGAGAGCTTCTACGTGGACGAGGGCGACTATGCCCGTCGCGGCCCGCTGATGCGCCGGCTGCTCGTCTTCAACGCCACCTTCGCGGGGCGGATGCTGATTGGGCCGGCGCTGTCGCTGTGGGGGTTGTGGCGCACCGAGCTGGCCAGGGGGCTGGCGAGGGGTGAGCTGGCCGCAGATCACGCCGTGCGCAATGCCTGGGCGCAGCATTTCGCCGGGCTCGCCGTCGTGCTGCCGCTGATCTGGTGGGCGGGGGTGCCGCTGTGGCTCTACGCGCTGCTGGCGGCCTATCCGGCGGTCTCGCTCATCATGGTGCGCAGCTTCATCGAGCACCGCGCCCACGAGGATCCGAAGAAGCGCAGCGCCGTGATCGAGAGCGGGCCGTTCTTCAGCCTGCTGTTCCTCAACAACAACCTGCACCGTGTGCACCACGCCAAGCCGGCCGTGGCCTGGTACCGCTTGCCCGCCCTCTATCGGACCGAGCGCGAGCGCTATCTGGCCGAGAACGGCGGCTACCTGATCCGCGGCTATTCCGAGGTGGTGCGTCGCTGGCTGGTCAGCCCGCGCGAGCCGGTGGTGCATCCGCTCAGCCGACGTGCCGCCGCTCCGCGCGGCGAGTGAACGGCGACGGATGATCGCTGCACTGCCGATGTATGACTGGCCGGCGCTGCGGCGTTGGACGGATGCCTTCTGGAGCGCCGCGGCCGAAAACCTGCGCGCGGCGGGCATTGAGGCGCCTGCCGCCCTCGCACGGCCCGCAGACCCGGCCGAGACCTGGCGCGATCCCGACCTCGTCATCGGCCAGACCTGCGGCATGCCCTGTGTCATGGGGCTGTGCGGCGACGCGCACGTCATCGGCCGGCCGGACTATGGCCTGCCGGATGCGTCGGAGGGGACCTATCGGTCGGTCGTGGTGAAGCGGGCCGAAGTCGGGCCAAGCGGGCTGGTGGCGCATCAGGGCTGCCGGGTCGCGGTCAACGAATGGGCCTCCTATTCCGGGCACATCGCACTGCGCGCGCACCTCGCCGGGCTGCGCGCCGGTGCCGACGGTCCGTTCTTCGGCATGGCGCTGCTCAGCGGCAGCCACCGCGAATCGGCCCGCATGGTGGCGCGTGGCGACGCCGACCTGGCGGCGCTCGACGCGGTGGCCTGGGCGCTGCTTCAGGCCCACGAGCCCGAGACCGCCGGCCGCCTCGCCATTCTCGATCGCACCGCCCCCGCGCCGGCACTGCCCTTCATCGCGGCGGCGCGCTTCGCGTCCCTCGGTGCCCGGCTGGTTCAGGCGCTTGACCGGGCCGCGGCCGCCCTGCCGGCCACACCCGGCTTGCCTCGCCGCATTTTTGCCGCTAGCGACAGGGATTATGAGCCTGTCCGCGCCGCCGCACGGCGGGCCGCGCGCGAGCCGTTCGCCCCCGGTGCACCGCTCGCGCCGCCGGTCTGAGGGAATTGCGGCCGGGGCGGGTAGGGAGTGGTTGCACCTGTTGGCGGCCTAAACCATTGTGTGCGTAAGAGTCCGGGGAGAGTCATGAATCAGGGGCCGCTGCTGTCGGTCGAGGATCTCTCGATCAGCTTTGCCTTGCCGGGAATGGACCGGCCCGTGGTCGACGGACTCA
>NZ_JBZSYN010000188.1:0-54909 GCF_058622915.1 Thermohalobaculum sp.
GCTGCGCAAGGTCGCCGCCCGCACCCGCGACAGGCTCTGGGCAGCCGTCGGGCGTATCCTTGACGACTTCACCCCGCAGGAGTGCGCCAACTACTTCACCGCAGCCGGATACGAGCCGGAATACACGGAAAATGCTATAGCCTTCCAAGTGGCGCCGCGGCAGCATGTTATCGCTCGTTGCCGTACGTCGACAGAACCGGGTCAGGGCGTGGATTGGGATGACGCCTACGACAACCGGGGCCATGTCCCGAACGCGGAGACCTACCCGCGACGCTGGGCGGAAACTGCTGCCGCCTTCCGCGACCGGCTGGAGCAGGCGGGTCGCGCCCGGCTCGATGTCCCGTATGGCACGCTGACCCGCGAGCGCTTCGACCTGTTCCTGCCCGAGGGAACCGCCCTGGGCATCGTCGGGTTCGTGCACGGCGGCTACTGGCGCGCCTTTTCGAAATCCGACTGGTCGCACCTGGCCGAGGGGCCGCTGGCTCGCGGTTGGGCCGTGGCGATGGCCGGATACACGCTGTGCCCCGCGGCGAGAGTGACTCAGATCAGCCGCCAGGTCGGTGCGGCCATCGCGGTCGTGGCGCGCCAACTCGGTGGGCCCATCCACCTTGCCGGGCACTCGGCTGGCGGGCACCTGGTGGCGCGCATGGTCTGCGAGGACGCCCCCCTGCCGGCGGCGGTCGCTCGGCGGATCGCCTCGGTGCTTTCTATCAGCTGTATGCACGACCTGCGTCCTCCCATGCGCACCACCATGAATCGCGATCTCCGGCTCGACCGCGCCGAAGCCGCCGCAGAGAGCCCGGTGCTGCTCAACCCGCGCGAGGATGTCCCCGTGACCTGTTGGGTCGGCGCCGAGGAGCGCCCCGAGTTCCTGCGCCAGACGGCGCTTCTTGCCAACGTCTGGACCGGGTGCGGGGTGTCCACACACGCGCACGAGGAGCCGGGCCGCCACCATTTCGACGTGATCGATGCGCTGGCCGAGCCGGACAGCACGCTCGTGCACGCTCTTATGGGCCGCCGCGATGGCGAGGCGCCGGAATAAATTTTGCCGATACGGCGGGGGACCGTAATGGCAAGCACGCCGATGGCTAAGCAAAATCGGTCAGGGGTCTGCCCCTGCAAGCTGCGGTGCATGGCCGCCCAAAACACCCGGTCGAAAGCCGGCTTGTGTCGGCGGGCGTAGTGCCGGCACCCGGAATGTGGCCACGGAGGCTCAGCACGACCGGCATCCAAGGGTCCGCCACCTCTGCGCCAGCTATGACGACATGCAGCCATGGCGTCTCCGACCGGCACGTGATGCGGTCGGGCCCGTCTCCCTTGGGTCAGAGGCACAGGTCGGCGAAGCCGATGTGCCGACCGACGGGACCCCGCGTTTGACTGAGACTTGAGCTGTCTGACAAAGGCTTGAAGAAGACGTCAGCACGAGATGCAGACATTTCAGAAATCGTAGCCGAATTTTTCGATCACCGGAGCAAAGACCTTTGCAACCCAGTCCCGCGTCTGTGGTGTATAGTAGGCACGGTAGTCGGCTTCCTTGCGCCATTTGACCTTGTGGCGCGGGAGGTCGGCCTCACCGAGCTTCAGCTTGTCGACCAGATCCACCATGTGGGTGTCGAGATCCTCGAAGCGATAGACCGCGTCGACTGCGACCTGCCCGTCAATGGTGTAGAGATCCCAGTTCCGTTTGATCAGACCAGATTCGAGAAAGGCGTCGAAGTCCGGCCGTCCGCCGGGTCGTTTAGAGCCTCGGTAATAGTAATGATACATTGAAACAACATAATCCCACGGATTTCTCTCGAAGCAGAACTTGAAATAATTTCTGAAGCGGCGCGCGCCATATCCCCGATAGAGTCGCTTCAGGCTGGCGTGATCATCCAAAAAGCGGAAATAGACGGGGCTCCTTTTTCCGAGACGCCGGCGTACCGGTTTGAACCTCGCGGCCGCGAGATCGAATGGCCAGATGGAATAGTAGCGGTTGCCCGGCACGACAGGTTCAGACAGTGGTGTCCATATATCCTCGCGATCCAGGTAGGGATGCAGGAAGATTTCCACACTTGTGGAAGCCGTCTTACGCGTCTTGACAAAGACGAATTTTCTGCTGTTGCAGACAATCATCAGATCATTCGCTCAAACACGCAGGATGTCATGGCTGCTGCTCCCCGACGAGTGGCCGTCAATTCCCTGAAATCGAGCCAGTATGCCAAAGATGCACTGCGCACAAGCGCTGCGCAACCCGGCTAGCCACCCTGGCCGTGGCGTTTGGATCGGCTCGCCCCAGTGACTGGTCCGACATTGCCTTGCCGGCGAAAATGCGTTCCCGAGCGCCGCGCACTCGCCCGCCCCCCCGGGAGTCGGATCTCGCTCCGGCACCGCTGCGCTCGCTGCAGGCAAGCATCGCCAGGATTATCGCCGCCTCGGCCCTTCGCATTTGCGCGCACAAGACGAATCGTTTGGGAAAGCCAGACATCGCGCTTGCATCGCCGCGCGTTCGAGTCCATGAGGCCGGGCGTTGCGCCGTTCGTTGGAGCTTGCGCCATGTCCCAGCCCGCCCAGCGCGTCCTTCTCGGTGTCGACACCGGCGGCACCTATACGGACGCGGCATTGCTTGACGAATCCAGGCTCGTCGAGGGCCCGGCGGCCATTATCGCGTCGGCCAAGAGCCTGACCACGCGTGATGACCTCGCCCGGGGCATCGGCGCCGCCGTAGATGCCGCAATGGAGACGGCGGGGATAGCCCCTGACCGGATCGCTCTGGTATCGCTTTCCACCACGCTCGCCACAAATGCCCTGGTCGAGGGTCAGGGCGGCCGCGTCGGCCTGGTGATGATCGGCTTCGATGAGGCGGATGCCCGCAGAGCCGGCGTCGCGGAGGCGCTCGGCGGCGATCCGACGCTCCTCATCGCCGGCGGTCACGCGCCAACCGGCGAAGAAATTGCGCCCCCGGACCTGCCCGCGCTGGAGGCCTGGCTGTCGCAAACGCACGCCGATGGCTTTGCGGTATGCGCCTATTTCGCCGTGCGCAATCCCGCCCACGAGGCGCTCGCGCGCGACCTCATTCGCGCCCGGACCGGGCGTCCCGTCACCTGCAGCCACGAGCTCTCGGCGAAGGTCGGCGGGCCGAAGCGGGCGCTGACGGCTCTGCTCAACGCACGCCTGATCGGCCTGATCGACCGGCTGATCGCTTCTGCTCAGAGCACCCTCACGCGACGCGGCATTGCTGCCCCGCTCATGGTGGTGCGCGGCGACGGGGCGCTGGTCTCGGCCGATTTCGCCCGCCTGCGCCCGATCGAGACCATCCTGTCCGGCCCTGCCGCTTCCCTGATCGGCGCCTCCTGGCTGACAGGACGCCCGGACGCCGTGGTCTCCGACATCGGCGGCACGACCACGGACATTGCGGTGCTCGCCGGCGGGCGCCCGCGTCTCGACCCTGCCGGCGCCCGCGTCGGCGGCTGGCGCACGATGGTCGAGGCGGTGGAGATGACCACCCACGGCCTTGGCGGCGACTCAGAGGTCGGGCTTGCGCCATCGGGCCTCGAGAGCCGCCTCGTGCTCGGCCCGCGCCGCCTGGTCCCGGTGTCGCTGCTCGCCGCCGAGCACCCTGCGGTCGTCCACGACTCGCTCGACCGTGATCTCGCCGCCGAGTATGTCACCGATCTTGCCGGCCGTTTCCTGCTGGCCCCCGATCCCGGCCGCGCACATGGGCTCGACGCCCACGAAGCACGCGTCTTCGCGGAACTTGATCGCGGGCCGCGGCCCGCCGCCGAGGTGCTGCGCACCCGTCTGCTGCGCACTGCGCTCACGCGCCTGGTCTCACGCGGCCTGGTCATGGTCTCCGGCCTGACGCCCTCGGACGCCGCTCATGTCCTGGGCATCCACGCCGCCTGGGACGCGAGTGCCGCCGCCAAGGCCGTCCGACTGTTCGCGCGCCAGCGCGCCAATGACGGCCGACCGCTTGCCCCGGATGCGCAGACGCTGGCGCGCCGCATCCAGGACGCACTGACCCGCCGCTCGGCACAGCTGGTGCTCGACGCCGCCTTCGCGGGGGACGGGTTCGATCAGCCCGAGCCCAGCCAGACCTTTCTCGTCGAGGCCGCGCTCGACCGCCATGCGGGCCTGATCCGCCCGCGGCTGTCGCTTGGCGCCCCTCTGATCGGCCTCGGGGCCTCCGCGCCGGCCTACTACCCCGCGGTGGCGCAGCTGCTCGATGCCGAGAGCGTCGTGCCCGAGCACGCTGGCGTTGCCAACGCCGTCGGGGCCGTGGTCGGGCAGGTGCGCGTCGCGCGCTCGGCCACCATCACCTGCCCGGCCGAAGGCAAATTTCGGGCCCACCTTCCCTCTGGGGCACGCGATTTCGCGAGCTATGACGAAGCGCTGGCCGAGGCTGAGGCCGTTCTTGGCGCGCTCGCCCGGGGCGCGGCGGCCGAGGCCGGGGCCGCCGAGGTCCAAATTACCCTAGGCGTCGAGGTTCAGGATGCGGATATCGAAGGGAAGCGCTTGCTCGTCGAAGCGACCGTCACCGCCACCGCAACGGGACGGCCACGTCTTGCCGAGCCCGCCTAGTTGCCGGGCGCCTTGCATCCTTTCTTTCGTCCGCCTGTCGCCGTGACGTCAGCGCGCATGGCCCGCCAATAGGCGATGACATATCTTGCGTTTCGTCATAAAATCGACACGAAACTGGACGGGCTGTCGCGGCAGTGGCGAAGCAGGCAGGCGAGGCGCCGGAGCAGCCGCGAATCCGGTGACAGCGTCCGGGCTCACATCAATTGAACCGAGGCCCATGTATCACCTCGATGCCGTCCTAACGCACTGGATCAATGGATTGTCGGGCCAGATCGGCGCCGTGGACACGCTGATGGTCTGGGTCACGACTCTCGGCGTCCCTCTGATGGTGCTTGCGACCGCCGGACAGTGGTGGGTGCGTCACGACCGTTCGCACGTGCGGCACGTGCTGGTGGCGGCAGGGCTGTCCTTTCTGCTGGGCCTCGCTATCAACCAGCTGATACTTCTCTTCGTCCACCGGCTGCGGCCCTACGATGCCGGCCTGACCCACCTGCTGATCCCGCCAAATCCCACCGATTTCTCGTTTCCGTCGGACCATGCCACCGCGACCATCGCAATTGCTGCGACCTTTCTTCTCCATGGCATGAAGCAGCGCGGGCTCGCCTTCCTCGCCGCTGCCGTCCTGGTGATGTTCTCGCGGGTCTTTGTCGGCACACATTACGTGAGCGATGTGCTCGGCGGCGCCGCTACCGCCCTTTTTGCCGCCTGGCTGGTCCGTGTCGGCTATCGGGAGGGCACGGGTCTCGACCGGCTTGTCACGCGGATCCTGTGAGGCGGGTTTGACCGTACCGTCGGGGCCGACCTTTTCCTTCCGGGAACGTGGCGATAGCATGTCGGCTCGCGCTTTCGCGCCGTTGTCGATGAGGGAGTCCTGATGGTTTGCATCGCCGCTGCCGCCTATCCGTGCGAGTTCCTCGGCGCCTGGTCCGCCTACGAGGACAAGATCTCGCGCTGGGTCGCCGAGGCTGCCAGCCAGGGCGCCGACCTCCTCGTCTTCCCCGAATGGGCCGGCCTCGAGCTTGCCACCCTCGAGGGCCGAGAAACCGCAGCCGACCTGGTTCGCTGCATCGATGCACAGGGCGAGTGGCTGACCGAGGCCGATGCGCTGCACGCCCGTCTCGCGGCCCGGCATCGAGTCCACATTTGTGCCGGTAGCGCGCTGGTCCGCCGTGCCGATGGCAAGGCGGTCAATCGCGCCCGGCTGATGACGCCGGAGGGCGCAGTCGGGGTGCAGGACAAGCTCATCATGACCCGCTACGAGCGCGAGGTCTTCGACATTCATGCCGGCCGCGAGGCCCGCGTCTTCGACACCGCGCTCGGCCGCATCGGCATCGCCATCTGCTACGATGTCGAGTTTCCGCTGATAGGCCGCGCCATGATCGAGGCCGGTGTGGAGATCATTCTCGCGCCCTCATGCACCGAGGCGCTCTCGGGTGCGACCCGTGTCCGCATCGGCGCCCGCGCCCGTGCGCTCGAGGGGCAGTGCATATCCGTGCAGGCGCCGACCGTCGGGGCGGCAGACTGGAACGAGGCACTGGACGTCACCACCGGGGCCGCCGGCATCTTTTGCCCGCCTGACCGCGGCTTCCCCATGAGCGGCATTCTGGCGCAAGGCGAGATCGACCGCGCCGGCTGGGTAATCGCTAATGCCGATCTCGACGCCGTGGCCCAGGTTCGCCGCGACGGCGGCGTGCTCAACATGGCGCACTGGCCGGAGCAGGCCGATGGCCGGCTCGCGCGGCTGGCGGCGATCGATCTCATCTCTGCGCCAATACGGGCTGCCGAGTAATCGACGCAAGACCGGGCCGGATCGCGCTTGTCGATTCCGCGACGGCACAGCACAGGAGAGTCCCGCGTCGTGGTTTCGCGCCCAGGCGTGTGCAAACTCGCGACAGGCCTTGACGGGGACAGAACCAGCCGGACGCTTCAAAAGAGTCGGCGCTATTTTTCGGTCGTCTCGCCCAGGTCCGGGACTGCCTCCGACCCCTCGGTGCCGACAAGCAGGACCCTCGCATCGGCGTTCAGCGCCATTGCCTCGCGGACCTCCGGCATACAGGCAGCACCCATAAGGGCCAACACGCCGGCGGCGGAACAGGGTCCGGCCGGAACCGGTCCGCCTCCCGCGTCTCCGGAGGCGAGCATCTTCAGCGCCGACGCGACCGGCGCATCCGCTACGGTGACGAAGTGCGAGGCGGCCCGGCGCACGATTTCCCATGCGATCAGCGAAGGCGCGCCGCAACTGATACCGCCCATGACTGACTCGTGGCGCACCTTGATGGGCGTCGCACGGCCGCGCCGAGCGCTTGCCATCAGGCACGCGGCGCGCTCGGATTCGACGATCACCAGCCGCGGGCGGGCCTCGCCCATATCCATCCAGAAACGTGCCGCCAGTGCGGCCGCCAGTCCGCCGACCCCCGCCTGCACGAAAACATGCGTGATCGGCTCGGGGGCTTGCTCGGTGGCCTCCGCAGCCAGCGTCGTGTAGCCGGCCATGACCAGGCGGGGCACCTGAAGGTAGTTCTCATAGGAGGTATCCGACACCACCAGCCAGCCATTCCTGGCGGATTCGGCGGCGCAAATCCTGACTGCGTCGTCGTAGTCGCCGCTGATCCGAACGACCTCGGCTCCAAGAGCCTCGATGGCAGTCGCGCGTTGCTCTGGCACGGCGGCATGTACGTAGACCCGACACTGGCAGCCGGCCATGCTGGCTCCCCAGGCAACCGAGCGCCCGTGGTTGCCGGCCGTGGCCGTGGTTACCGTCAGCGCGGCCCCTTGCTCCCCGATACGGCCGGCGCGCAGCCGATCCGTGGTCGTTCCCAGTCGCTCGGCCAGCAATCTCAGGACCGCATAGGCACCGCCCAGCGCCTTGAAAGAGCCGAGCCCGAAGCGCTCGGCCTCGTCCTTATAAAGCACTGACCCGACGCCGAGCGCTGCAGCCATGCGATCCATGCTCCTCAGCGGCGTCGGCGCGTATCCGGGCCAGGTCCGGATCTCCTCTGTGGCCGCTTCCGCCATGGCACGGGAGAACAATGCATCGAGCCGGTCGGGATAGGGGCCGGGGACCGGATTCGTGGCGAAGTGGTCGACAATCCTGGGCGGTTTTCGAAAATGTAAAAGGGGCATACGGACGCAACTCCCTATTTCGAATGTTATTTGCCTAGAACGGATTTCCATTGAAGGTCCAGCAGAAATGCGCCCGACAGTCGAAATCGGGCGCGATGACTCGCCTCTTGCGAGCAAGATTCGCGCGGTCCCACACGGGTAGCCCGTTCCGCCGGACAAGCTCGCTGAACGCGACGCGCGGGCGGGCAACGCATGGCAATTGGGACACGCGCCGGGGGGTTGACGGACAGAAATTTCTGATGGCGTGAGCCGGGGTGCAGCGCCCTATGCGGAGCGTCCAAATTTGGACGCATGGCAAGTGCTTGATCTTGAATGATTTTCCAAATCAGTGTTGTTTGGACGGCATCCCGGGCGGGCTCCTAGGGGGCGAGGTCGGTGGGCACCGGTCGCCCTGCCCCGGCGTTATCCCAGGCCTGGGCGACGATGCGCCAGCGGCCGGCGTCCTTGACCAGCAGGATGGCCTCGACGACACGGGCTCTCCCGGTTTCGTTCTCGGTGTGCTCGGAGGCGGCGAGCGCCACCGCGACATTGCCGAAGACGCGGATATGGGTGCCGAGCACCTGCTCGCGAAACGAGGTCAGGGTGGTGTCCGCGAGCCCCTGCATGCGCTCGATGAAGTCGGCCACGCCCCGCGCCCGCGCCGGCCGCACCGAGGGCCAAAGGGTGGCGCCTTCGGCGAAGTCGGCGGCGAAGGCGTGCCAGTCCGAGGGGCGCCCGGGCGCCCAGTCGAGGCTCGCGAACTGGCGCGCGATAAGCGCCTCGATGGCGCGGATGTCGTCGTCGCAGGCGTGAGTGGGCATGGCTGGCCTCCCGGCGGCATGATGGGAAGGCGCGCAACTCAGGGGTCCCTGCGCGCCATCACCCTAGCTCGAAGCTCGTGATCCCGAAAATATGGTCCAGTGGCAGGTCGGGCGCGGCGCCGCGGTACATGCGCGCGGTCTCGAAGACGGGCGCGAGGCCGTGGCGCTCGGCCAGCCTGAGCGCGGCGGCGTTCGGCTCGGGCGGGTCGAGGAAGACCGGCCCCGGCGGCGCATTGGAGGCCAGTGCGCGGAACAGGAGATCGGCATCGGCATCGGACCGCGCGAAGAGCGGGCCGATCTTCGCGCCCTCGCAGCAAGGCCGGAGCACGCCGTAGCCGGTCACCGCCCCGTCGTCGACGAGGCAGCGGACCACATGTCCGGGCGCGGCCAGCCAGGCGGCGAGGAAGCGCGCGCGGGGCGCCGCGAAAAAGGCACGGTCGAAGTCGATGACGGCGGCGGGGTCGCCCGGCGCGACGAGGCGGGGGTCGCGCGGCGGCTCGATCGCCACCGGGCCGCCATAGCGGATGTTGCGGTGGGCGAGGACGAAGCCCGACCTGGCGTAGTTTCCCTGCTGGGCCACCACCCCGTCGAGGCCGACGGAACGGCCCTCGAGCCGGGCGAGCCCCGCGCGCCAGATGGCGATCCCACGGCCCTTGCCCCGCTCCTGGGGCACCACGATGTAGAATCCCAGGAAGCCAAAGGATCGCCCATAGCGGACCACCGAGATCGAGGCCACCGGGCGGCCGTCGAGCCAGCCCATCAGGAAGCCATCCGGGTCCTCTGGGCGGAAGGGGCCGGCATCCGAGAGGCCTGGGTTCCAGCCCTCGTCCGCCGCCCAGCCGACGGCCGTGGCGAGGTCGGCCTCGGACATCGGGCGGATCTCGAGCGGCATGGCGGGCCTCCGTATAACGGGCAGCCGTCAGGGTGCCCGAACCGGGGCGCGAGTTCCAGCGGCAAGGCCAAACGCGGGAGCCGTGCCGGGTGTCCACGCGTGGACACATGGTCAAGCTGTTGATTCGAATATAGTTTTCGAATCAGCTGGTTCTGCGCGGAGCCGCGATAACCGGGCGCGACCGGCCCGCTCAGCGCAGCTTCGAGGAGATCACGCCGGTGTTGAAGCCGCCCCAGCGCAGCTCGCCCCACAGGCGCTGGTACTCGATCTTGGGGCAGTGGTCCATGATCACCGTGAGGCCCTTCGCCTCGGCGCGGCGGGCGGCCTCCCAGTTCACGATGCCGATCTGCATCCAGATCACCTTGAGCCCGCGGTCCATCAGCTGCTCGATGGCCTCGTCGACCACCCCGCCGGCCTGATCGGAGCGGCGGAAGATCTCGACCATGTCGATGGGGTCATGCGCGCGCGGGATGGCCTCGAGCGACTCGTAGACCGGCTGGCCGAACGCCTCGGCCCCAGCATAGCGCGGGTTGACCGGAATGACCGTGTAGCCCTTCAGCGTGAGATAGCGCGTGACGTAGTAGGATGGCCGCACCTCGTTGAGCGAGACGCCAACGGCGGCGACGGTGCGCACGCGCTCGAGGATCGCGCGGATCTGCTCGTGACTGTAGGTCGGGGGCTCCATGGGGGCGTTGTGCCACAGCCCGGCGCCGGGCGCGAGGGGGTTGGGGGGCAGCTGCAGGCAAAAAAAGTCCGCCGGATTTCCGTGTGGGGGAGAGGTCCGGCGGACGTCAAGTCGGAACGAGGGACAGTGAGTACTGAGGCGGGACGTTCAACTCCGCCTCACGCTTCATAATATGGTCGATGCGTTGCGATTTTGTAACCCTCTGTCGCAATTTCGTGAGCGAAAAATCCCGGCCCGGCGGGTGCGCGGCGCTCACGGCCCGCCGGGGTTGCCCGGCGCCGCGCCGGCTCGCCCTGCGGCTGCATAGAGGGCGACGGCGGCAGCGGTCGAGACGTTGAGCGAGGTAAAGCGGGCGGCGGGCGTGATTCGCGCAAACCGGGTGCAGAGCGCGCGCGTGCGGGCGCGCAAGCCGGGCCCCTCGGCGCCGAGGACGAGCGCCAGCGGGCGCCCGGCGGCCGCGGCGACAGCGTCCTCCAGCGGGGTCTCGGCTTCGCCGGCGAGGCCGACCAGCTCGTAGCCGAGGTCGGCGAGGCGCTCCATGGCGTCGCCGAGATTGGTCACCCTGAGGTAGGGCTGACGCTCGAGCGCGCCCGAGGCGGCCTTGGCCAACGCCCCGGTCTCGGGCGCGGAGTGGCGCGCGGGCGCGACCACGGCGCGGGCGCCGAAGACTTCCGAGCTGCGCAGGATGGCGCCCACATTGTGCGGGTCGGTGACGCGGTCGAGCAATACCAGGGTCGGGGCGGGCGCGCCCGGGGCCGGCGCGGCGAGGTCGGCGAGCGGGCCCCAGTCGAGCGGCTCGGCCTCGAGCGCGGCGCCCTGGTGCACCGATTGCGGGTCGAGCGGCGCGGGGAAGCGCCGCGGGTCGGCGATCTCGGGCTCCAGGCCAGCGGTTGCAATCGCCTCGGCCAGGCGCTGGCGGGCGTTCGGGGTGACGATCAGCCGGCGGCGGCGACGGCGCGGGTTCATCAGCGCGTCGCGCACGGCATGCAGCCCAAACAGCCAGACAGTGCCGCCCTGCGAGGCGGCGGGCCGCCGGTGCCGCCCCGGTCCGCCGCCGGACGTGCCGCGCGAAGGCTTGCGGGGCGGTCTAGGGGGTCGACGTCCAGCCATGCGGCTCTCCGGTTCCGGCGGCGGGCGAGATTAGGCATGATGGCGCCGCAAGGGAAAGGGAGAAGCCATGGCCGAACCCCAGAAAGACGCCGCGGACGCCGCGATCCGTCCCGCCCGAGTCGCGGATCAAGGCGCCATCGAGCGTGTCGCCCGCGCGGCCTATGCGCGCTACGTGCCGCGCATCGGGCGCGAGCCGGCGCCGATGGTGGCCGATTTCGCGGCCGCCATCGCTGCCGGCCGGGTCTGGGTGCTGGGCGAGCCACTCGCCGGCTATGTCGTGGCCTATCCGCGAGCAGACCACTGGCATCTGGAGAACCTGGCGGTCGACCCGGCGGCGCAGGGGCGTGGGCTGGGTCGGGCGCTGATCGCCCATGTGGAAGCGCTGGCCCACCGTCACGGCGCCCGCGCGGTCGAACTCTACACCAACGCGAGGATGACGGAGAACCTGCGCCTCTACCCCCGGCTCGGCTATGCCGTGACCGCTCGGCGCTTCGAGGAAGGCTTCGACCGAGTGTTCTTCCGCAAGGCGCTGGCGGCGGGCGAGGAGTGTTGACACCGCGCCTGCACGCGTCCTACATGCCGCGCGTCGGCGGCACCGCCCGCCGGCCGCCCACCCGTGGAGGGGTGGCAGAGCGGTCAAATGCAACGGACTGTAAATCCGTCGGGGAAACCCTACGCTGGTTCGAATCCAGCCCCCTCCACCAATGACCTGGCAGAAGTCGACCTGGCTCCTTGAGCAGTCCGAGCATTCCTCGGGTCACTGCTTCTCGTTCCCGTACCCGGCAGTGGCGGTTCGCGCCCTTCCCCTGCTTTGCCACCATTCCGTGCGGCTCGAGTCGCGTGACGGCGATGTCGCGCAGGCGATCCTCGATGTCGCCCGGGAAACGCCGCCCGACGTGGTCGTCGTGGGTAAGCGCGGCACCGGGCGCGTTGCCGGACTGCTGATCGGCAGCGTGTCGCAGAAACCGGTCAGTCTCGTGAACAATGTCGTGATTGTCGTTCCCTGAATGCCGCAGAATCAACCTTTTGCCGGCGATGCGTGCCCGCAGACCGGCCGGGCCGAGCAAAGGCAAGACGCACCGCGCCGTGCTTTTCTAGCAGCCGGGGGACGGACCGCGCGCCGGGAAAAGGCGCCATGCATCGGCCAAATCATTGAGCATCAGGGCCAGACGGGTGCATCATCGGCGGCGATGTCGATATTCACAGCAAGCCTCGGACCGACCTGCGTTGCGCTGCCATCTGGCGAGCGGGCAGCGGCTTTCCATCGCCCTTGCCGGATTTTCCAAGCATGACGAACCAGGCGACGCAAGACGAGCCGGAGGACCGCGAGCCATCGTCGGGCCGCAACCTGGCAAGGATCGAGACGCTTCTTCGCGCGACACTGATCGGCGGCCTGATCCTCATTGCGCTTTGGAGCGTCGGCCGGGTGCTGCTGGTGATCTTTGCCGGCGCGCTCTTCGGTGTGCTGCTGAACGGCCTTGTCCGGCTGACCCAGGAGGCCAGCAAGGTCTCTCGATCCTACGCCTTCACGGCCGTGATAGCGGCCCTGGCCCTGATGGTCGCCGGCACGGCCTATTTTCTGCTGCCGGGGATCATCACGCAGACATCCGAGCTCGCCGACAGTCTGTCCTCCGCCTTGGCCAACATCTCGCAGTTGCTGGCCAAGTACGCGCCCAGCCTGCAGGTCTCTCTCGGCCAGATGCTCGGCGCCGCCAACCTGCCTTTCCGCCTGTTCGGGTTCACGTCATCCTTGACGACGGCGCTGATAACCGTCGCCCTGGTCATCTTCATCGGCTTCTATGGCGCGCTGGACGCCTCGCTGTACCGCAGCGGCCTGTTGCGCGTGGTGCCGCGGGCCCGGCGCGACGAAGCAAAGGTCATTCTCACATCCCTGTGCAGCACCCTGGAGTGGTGGCTGCTGGGCCGTGCCATCACCATGAGCGCGGTCGGGCTCATCACGCTGGTCTGTCTTCTCCTGCTCGGCATCCGGCTGGCCGTCACGCTGAGCCTGATCGCCGGGCTGCTGACCTTTATCCCCTATCTCGGCGCCATCGTCTCGGCGATCCCCGCTGTCCTGGTGGCCTTCGTGCAAGGCCCGACGATCGCGCTCTATGTCGTCCTCGTCTACGTCGGGGCCCATACCGTCGAGGGGTATCTGCTGGCGCCGCTGGTGCAGCGGCGAACCGTGCATCTTCCGCCGGCCCTGATGCTGGCCACCCAGGCCCTTCTGGGCACGCTGTTCGGGATTGCCGGCCTGGCCTTGGCCGCGCCACTCGCGGCGGCCGCAGTGGTGCTGGTGCCCGTGCTCGCCGGCCGAGATGACGAGACAGAGGAAGACCAGAGGCTCAGCCTTCGCGGGCGGTAAGGCAAAGTTGTGCGGTCATGCGCAGGCGGGTCTCTGGGTTTGCCCTTGGTGCCAACCCTCCGATGACATGCGCCTATCGACCGAGAGGGCGCGCTCTGCGAGTGGTGTTGACGTTGCCCGGTACCTAATATCCGGCACTTCGGTGATCGGGCGACAGGCGACCCGGCCCGGGGCCGGCGGGCCCTGTCCGGCCAGGGCGCGAACTTTCGCTTGATCGCCGCCATCGTCGGCAGCACGATCACCGCCCAGCATGAAAATGGGAAACGTCAGGAGGAGACACACGTCATGCGCATCCATCCGATGATCCCGGCCTCGCTCGTCGCCCTCGCGCTCTCGGGAGCTCCCTGCGCCCAGGCCGCATCCGATGTCGGCAGCTCGGCCGACAATCCGCTGGTGGTCGCGTTCCAGGGCGGGGCCGTGACACTCGATCCGATCATGCGCAGCGAGAGCACGGCCTATTCATGGCAGCGTCACATCTTCGACACGATCACCATGCGCGACCGCACCGGCAAGCCGGTGCCCCGGATCGCCGTGTCGTGGGACAACCTGTCGCCGCTGCAGTGGAAGCTAACGCTGCGCAAGGGCGTGAAGTTCCAGGACGGCAGCGAGATGACGCCCGATGACGTCGGCCAGTCGATCCTGGACGCCGGGAACAACCCCAAGTCGCAGGTGCGCAACTTCGTCAGCGACGTCAAGGGCTACACGGTGGACGACGACCACACGATCACCGTCAACTTCAAGACACCGGACCCGTTCTTCCCGACGCACCTGTCGAACATCCCCGTGATGCCGGAGAAGGAAATCGCCAAGGAGGGCCGGGAGGCGTTCGCCAACCACCCGGTCGGCACCGGCCCCTACAAGTTCGTCAGCTGGCTCGCCGACGACCACCTGGTGCTGCAGTCTTGGGACGGCTTCTGGGGCGACAAGCCGGCGTTCGATCACGTCAAGCTGGAGGGCATTCCCAACAACGCGACCCGGGTCGCCTCGCTGCTCTCGGGACAGGCGCAGGTGGTCGAGAAGGTGGTGCCCAGCGACTTCGACCGCGTGAGGAAGAGCGGCAAGGCCTACATCACCAACGCGCCCGGCGAGCGCACCATGTACCTGGCGATGGACTACCACAACAAGTCGAACTCGCCCGGGATGCCCGAAGGCGGCAAGAACCCGTTCATGCAGCCGAAGGCGCGCAAGGCGATCGACCTGGCGATCAACCGCAAGCTCATCAACCAGAAAATCTTCGCGGACACCATGACCGTGACCAGCCAGTTCCTGCCGCCCTCGATGGAAGGCCATGACCCGAACGTCAAAAGCGTCCCCTACGCTCCGGATCAGGCCAAGAAGCTGCTGGCCGACGCCGGCTTCCCGAAGGGATTCAAGACCAGGCTCGACGCCCCGAACGACCGCTATCTGTACGATTCCCTGGTGGCGCAGGCGCTGTCGGGGCTTTTGGCCGACGCCGGCGTCACCGTGAAGGTCAACGCGATCCCGAAGGCGGTGTTCTTCCCACAGCTCAACAGGGGCGACTTCACCATGTACTTCGCCGGCTGGGGCAGCACCGACCCGGTGTCGACCTGGAACGCCCTGTTCCACTGTCGGGACAAGGCGCTCGGCTTCGGTCACGTGAACCGCGAGCACTATTGCGACAAGAAGGCCGACAAGGTGATGGCCGAGGCCGCCCAGACCTTCGATGAGGCCAAGCGCGTGAAGCTGATCCGGCAGGCCTACGCCATGGCGCGGAACAAGGATTACGCCTATCTGCCGCTTTACTATCAGAACGTGATCGCCGGGGTCTCGAACGACGTGAACTGGAAGTCGCGTGCCGACGAGCTGATCTTCGCGTGGCAGATGACGCGCAAGTAGCCTGATGGCGCGTGGCCCGGCGCCCTCCCGCCCGGGCCACCCCGAGCCGGCACAGCCGCAATGTGGAAGTTCGCGCTCAGGCGGATCCTCCAGGCCGCCGCCACGGTGATGGTGGTGCTGACCATCGTCTTCGGCCTGATCCATGTCAGCGGCGACCCGATCGAGGTGCTGGCGCCGCCGGAGATGAACCAGATCGACCGCGCCCATCTGCGCCAGACCCTGGGCCTCGACCAGCCGATCTGGGTGCAGTACGGCCGGTTCCTCGAGGGCCTGGTGCACGGCAATCTGGGCGTCTCGTACTACAGCAACGTGCCGGCACTGCCGCTGGTGGCGGAACGGTTTCCGGTCACGCTGAAGCTGGTGCTGCTGGCCGTCGCGATCGCGACCGTCGCCGGCATACCCTTCGGCATCCTGTCGGCGGTCTACGTCAACTCGCCGCTCGACGATCTCTTGCGCTGGATATCGGTGCTGGGCTCGTCGGTGCCCACATTCTTCCTCGGCATCCTGTTGATCTTCGCCTTCAGCGTCGAACTGAACCTGCTGCCGGCCTCGGGCGCCGGCTCGTTCGCGCATTACCTGCTGCCCGCGGCGACGCTGGCCTTCTTCCGCATCGCCCTGTTCACCCGCATGATCCGCAACAGCCTGCTCGACTCGCTGAGCGAGGACTACGTGCGCACCGCAAGGGCGAAGGGCGCGGGCGAGCTGTCGGTGGTGATCCGGCACGCGCTGAGGACGGCGCTGATCCCCTTCGTCACCGTGTTCGGCCTGCAGTTCGGGCAGCTGCTGGCGGGCGCGGTGGTGACCGAGACCATCTTCGCCCTGCCCGGCATGAACCGGCTGGCGCTGAACGCCCTCTATCGCCTCGATTTCCCGGTGATCCTGTCCTACATCGTCATCGTCGCGGTGCTGTTCAACGTGATCAACGCCATCGTCGACCTGACCTACGGCTTCCTCGACCCACGGGTGCGCGATGAGCGGTAGACAGCGACGGCTGCCGTGGCTCTCGCTCGGCGTTCTTGCGGTCCTGGTGGCGTCGGCCGCCTTCGCGCCCTGGATCGCGCCGCACGACCCGGAGCGGCAGAGCCTGCTTGCCCGCTTCACCCCGCCCGTGTGGATGGCCGGCGGCGACTGGAGCCACATCTTCGGCACCGATGCACTTGGCCGCGACCTGCTGTCGAACGTGATCTTCGGCCTGCGTATCAGCATCCTGGCGGGCTTCCTGGCCGTCACCATCAGCGTTGTGACGGGGGGGCTTCTGGGCCTGCTCGCGGGCAGCCGGAGCGGGCGCTGGCTGGACAGCCTGATCATGCGCGCGGCAGACGTGCAGCTGTCGCTGCCCGCGGTGCTGATCGCGCTCGGCGCCCTGGCCCTGTTCGGCCGCGGGCTGGGCAAGGTGATCCTGGTCATCGGGCTGGTCGGCTGGGCACAGTACGCGCGGCTGATCCGCAGCAGCGTTCTGGTCGAGCAATCGAAGGACTATGTGGCCGCGGCCGAGGTCATCGGCGGCTCGCGGCGGCGCGTCCTGTTCCGGCACATCCTGCCCAACGTGCTGGGGCCCATGCTGGTTCAGGTCTCGGTCGACATTCCGCGCGCGGTCGAGCTCGCGGCCACCCTGTCGTTCCTGGGCCTCGGCGTGGCGATCACCACGCCGTCGCTCGGCCTGCGCATCTCGGAAGGCTACCAGTACCTGCTGAGCGGCGTCTGGTGGCCCTCGATCATCCCGGGCCTGACCCTGGTTCTGCTGGTGCTGTCCGAGAACCTTGTGGCCGACTGGATACGTGATAGGCTCGATCCGCGCTATGACCTGAAGCGGCGCTGACACGGAACCGGCCGCCCCGAGCGGCGGCCCGCGGCGCCGGCCATCTCTCAGATCCCCGCCAGGAAGGTCGAAGCCATGCCCACCGAGATCGCCTCCGACGTTCTGGAAAGCGCGGCGCGGCGCGCCGTCGCTACCCGCCGCGACCTGCACCGGCATGCCGAGCTGGGCATGATCGAGTTCCGCACCGCCAGCCGCGTCGCCGCCCGGCTGGACGAGCTGGGCTACCAGGTCAGGCTGGGCCGCGACGTAATGGACGCCGACGCCCGCCACGGCCTGCCGCCCGCGGATGAGGTGCGGAGGGCCTTCGCCGCCGCCCGTGAGGAAAACGGCGCCAACGCCTATCTGCCGGCCATGGAAGGCGGCTTTACCGGCGTGGTCGGAATCCTCGATACCGGCAGGCAGGGCCCAACGGTGGCAATGCGGGTCGACATGGATGCGCTGCCGATCCGCGAGGCGCGGGGCGAGGACCACCTGCCGGCGCGCGAGGGCTTCCGCTCGGCCCGCGACGGCGTGATGCACGCCTGCGGGCACGACGGGCACACGGCGATCGGCCTCGCCGTGGCCGAGCTCGTCGCCGGCATGGGCAAGGACCTGCGCGGCCGGATCAAGTTCCTGTTCCAGCCCGGCGAAGAGGGCGGACGCGGCGCCCTGCCGATGACCAAGGCCGGCGTGGTCGACGACGTGGACTATTTCGTCGCCATCCACCTGGGCGTCGGCGTGCCCAGCGGCACGCTGCGCACCGCGGTGACCGGCCATCTCGCCAGCACGAAGATGGATGTCAGCTTCCACGGCCGGGCGGCGCATGCCGGCGGCTGGCCGAACAATGGCCGCAATGCCCTGATCGCGGCATCGCACGCGGTGCTGGGGCTCTATGGCATCGCCCGCCATCGCGACGGGCGGTCGCGGGTCAATGTCGGCGTTCTCAGGGCGGGCTCGGGCCGCAACGTGATCCCGGACGAGGCGACGATGCTGGTCGAGGTACGTGGCGAGACCGAGGAGATCCTGCACTACATGGTCGAGCGCGCCCGCGCGGTGATCGCCGGCGCCGCCACCGCCGAGGAGGTCGAGCATCGCATCGAGCTCATGGGATCGACCACCACGGCGTCCTCGGACGCCGCGCTCGCCCAAATCGTGGCGCAGGCGGCGCAGGCTGTGCCGAACCTCACCGTCGTCACCGACCCGCACGTCACCGGCGGCAGCGAGGACGCGACCTACTTCATGCGCCGCGTCCAGGAGCGCGGCGGGCAGGCCATCTATTGCGTGATCGGCACCGACCTGCCGAGCGGGCATCACACCCCGACTTTCGACATTCAGGAGCGCGACCTGCCGGCGGGGATCCATGCCCTGGCGCTGTCGCTGGCGCGACTGACCGAGCAGCCGCCGCGCGCTTAACGGCGCGGGCCGCATGGGTCACGCATCCGGCGGCGTCGCGGCACGGGCATGAAACCGCTCGATCAGGCGGCCGACATAGGGGTTGCCCTGCGCCGCCGTCGGGTCTGCGGTGACCGCGGGGGCGGTGCGCGCGATCTCCTCCCAGAAATGGCAGGCAACGCGATGCGTGCCCCTCTCGAGCGGCGGCTCCTCGCTGCGGCATCGTCCTTGCGCGAACGGGCAGCGGGTATGGAAGCGGCAGCCGCGCGGCACGTTCATCGGGCTGGGCACATCGTCGTTCAGGATCATGCGCGCGACTTTCGCACGCGGGTGCGGGCGCGGCACCGCCGAAAGCAGGGCGCGGGTGTAGGGATGGCGCGGGGCCGCGAAGAGAGAACCCTTGTCCGCCAACTCGACGACCTTGCCGAGATACATCACGGCGACCCTGTCGGCGATGTGGTTCACGACCGCGAGGTCGTGCGCGACAAACACATAGGTCAGCGCGAACTCGCGCTGCAGACGCAGCAGCAGGTTGATGATCTGCGCCTGCACCGACACGTCGAGGGCGGAGACGGGCTCGTCGCAGACGATCAGCTTGGGCTCGACCGCGAGCGCCCGGGCGATGCCGATGCGCTGGCGCTGGCCGCCGGAGAACTGGTGCGGGTAGCGCCGGGCGTGGCCGGGCGACAGGCCGACGATCTCCAGCAGCTCGCGGACTCGCTCGGCGCGCCGGGCGGCGTTGCCGAGGCCGTGGATCCGCAACGGCTCGGACAGCGTGCTTTCCACGGTCATGCGCGGGTTCAGCGACGAGTACGGGTCCTGGAAGATCAGCTGCAACCGCTTGCGTGCGGCGAGCCGTTCCTCGTGACTCCACGCGAAGACGTCCCGCCCGGCGAGATAGACGTGGCCCGCCGTCGGCCGCAGCAGCCCGACCATCACCCGTGCCAGGGTCGACTTCCCGCAGCCGCTCTCGCCCACGACCGCCAGGGTTTCCGAGCGCCGGACGGAAAAGCTCACACCGTCGACCGCCTTCACCAGGACGGTGTCAGTCTGCAGCCAGCCCTTCCCGATGCGGAAATGACGCTGCACGTCCTCGACCGCGAGCAGGTCCGCTGTGCCGCCGCGTGCCCTGACCGTCATGTCAGTTGCTCCAGCGGGGCCCGCCAGCAAGCGGACCAGTGACCGGGCTTGACCTCGTTCAGCGGCGGCGATTCACGATGGCACCGATCGACCGCGAAGGGGCAGCGCGGATGGAATCGGCAGCCGCCGGGAGGGGTCGCGGGGTCGGGAACCTGCCCGCCGATCGAGGGCAGACGCGCGACGCTGCGGCCGAGCTTCGGCGCCGCCGCCAGCAGGCCGACGCTGTAGGGATGTTGCGGATTGTCGAACAGGTCGATCACGGCCGCCCGCTCCACCAGCCGGCCCGCATACATCACCACCACCTCGTCGGCGACCTCGGCCACCACGTTCAGGTCGTGCGTGATCAGGATGATGGCCACCTGGTACTCGTCCTGCATGCGGCGGAGCAGATCGAGGATCTGCGCCTGCACGGTCACGTCGAGCGCGGTCGTGGGCTCGTCGGCGATCAGCAGGCTCGGGTTGCAGGCCAGCGCCATGGCGATCATCACGCGCTGGCGCATGCCGCCCGACATGCGGTGCGGATAGTCGTCGACGCGGCGCTCGGGATCGGGAATCCGGACCCGGCGCAGCATCTCGATCGCCCTCGCCCGCGCCTCCCGGCGCGAGTCGGCGCCGTGCAGGCGGATCATCTCGATGATCTGGTCGCCGACCGTGTATGCGGGGTGCAGCGAGGTCAGCGGCTCCTGGAAGATCATCGAGATCTCGCCGCCGCGCAGCCGGCGCATGTCGCGGCCCGGAATCCGCAGTATGTCGCGGCCGTTGAAGACGACCTGGCCACTTGTGACGCGGGCCGGCGGCGTCGCCAAGAGCCGGGTGATGGCGAGCGCAGTGACGCTCTTGCCCGAGCCGGACTCGCCGACCAGCGCCAGGGTGCCACCGCGCCTCACGGCGAGGCTCACGTCCTCCACGACACCGATCTCACCCTCGTCGGCGCCGAAGGACACGCTGAGATTCCGCACGTCGAGGAACGGCGTCGTGGTCTCGCACCCCTGAATCGGCGCCGTGCTGGCGATAGGTGGCATCGGAACGGCTTCCTCAGCGGTGCGGCAGGCTCGCTTGGCCGGCCAGGTCCATCCCAGCCTGCCCTTCGGCGACGACGCGAAACTCTAGACCAGCCCCGCGCGTGCCGGAAAGGCTGGATCCGAGACTTCGGCAAGGCCGGATTCCTTGCGTCCCGAGCGCCGCACACATCCCGTCCGAGCGTCCGGCCGACCGGCGTTCAGCGTCAGCGCGAAGGCTCGTGCAGCGTTTCCGCGAAGAGCTGCAGAAGCCGCTTCCAGTGACGCTCGGCGCCCTCGGGATGGAACACCCGGTGGTCCGGCACGGCCCAACCGTGCTCCATACCGACATAGTTCTCGATCACGTGATCGACCTCGGCCTCGCGCAGGGCCTGCGCCAGCCGCGCCGACTGCTCGGGCGGAAAGCTGCGATCGACGCCGGCGCAGCCGACATAGACGCGGCCCCGGATCTGCGCGGCGCGCCGGTGCGGGCTGTCGGATGCCTCGCTGGCGAGGTTGCCGCCGTGGAAGCTGGCAGCGGCGGCGATGCGGTCCGGGTAGGCGGCGGCCGCTGTGAGTGCCCGCGCCCCGCCCATGCAGTAGCCGACAACGCCGACCGGACCCGAGGCCCCTTCGCGCGCCAGCGCGTCGAGAAAGGCGGCGCTGTCGCGCTCGGTCATCGCCTGGGTCGTCGTCTGGACCATGCCCATGATCTCGGCGCGCCGCGCCTCGTCGGAGAAGGCGGTGGCCGCATCGAAGGGACCGTATGCGCCCATGCGATAGAACAGGTCCGGCACGAGCACCACGTGGCCGGCCAGGGCCAGGCGCTCGGCCATCCGGTCGAGGGCGGGCCGCGGGCCGAACGCGTCCATGTAGAGGATCACGCCCGGATTGGACTTGGCCGCTGCCGCCGCCCCGTCCGGCACGAACACGCCGGCGCCAGTTTTGCCATCGCCGGTCTCGACGAGAATGTCTCGCTTGGTCAATGGATTCTCCTTTCGCATGCCGCGCACCAGACCGTCGCGCTAACCGGACAGGATGGTCCGGGTTGGCCGGCGGTCAAAGACCGGATAGGCCGTGCCTCTCTCGGCGGCGTTGAAATGGCCGGAGTGGCGGCGGCAGCGATTGCGCAGGCGACAGGCCCGATCGGGTTTTGATACTCGGATTCCCCCCGGAAATCCCGGCTCTCGCAGGCGACGATCGTTCAGGGGCAATCGCTGGTCATGACGCGCCGCGCGGTTGATCGGGCTGAGCCGGAGCGGAACGCGCGAGCGATCCGCCTGCGCGGTAGCCGATCCTTGCGACGGATCTACGCGGTCGCGGCAGCGCGCTCCGGCTCCTGCACGGTCAGCACCCGCGCGAGGTCGAACAGCCGCCGGCGCTGCGGTTCCGGGATCGCGTAGTAGGCGCGCACCAACTCCAGCGCCTCCTTGTCGGTAAGGATATCGCCGCAGGCCTCGCCCGTTTCGCTCGTCTGCCCGGCTAGTCCCTCGAAGAAGAACGCCACGGGCACTCCGAGCACCCCGGCGATGTCCCACAGACGGCTGGAGCTGATCCGATTTGTCCCCGTTTCGTATTTCTGGATCTGCTGAAACCTTACTCCGACCTGATCCGCCAGCTGCTGCTGGGTCACTCCGCTCATCCAGCGCGCCTGACGCACCCTCTGGCCCACATGCACATCGACTGATCTTGGCATGGTCGAAATCCTCGGCTACCCGCCCTTGCGGTCCCCCGCTGTGGGTTCATCATCGCCGGCGCAACGATCTGTGCGATTCGTTGGCTCGCCCGATCCGGAAAAAAGGCGCCGGGCTTCGGGCCCCGGCGCCGACTCGGAACGCGACTCCAAACATGCCTGCAACGGCAGACAACGCATGCGAACCTGATCAGGGGAACCTGCCGGATCCGTCACTCTGCACCGACACCCCCCAAAGGGTCCGGCACAACAGTAGCCGCCGCGTGAACGGCCGCTGTATAAATCGTCACACCTTACAAAACGGCCGGGAGGCCGGGCTTCGCTGCGAACGGCGCCGGGGCCGCCAAGGCGGGGATGAGGAACGCGCGTCTTCCACGCGCAGGCCACCGAACGCGCGGGGCCCGCGGGACGGCCCGAGCGGGCCGGCAACATCGATCCCTGCCCTCAATCGCCGCAGAATTTGGCGCAGAATATCGGCGATGCTGCGCTTGAACTATACCTGCCGTTGAACCCTGTCATCTGCAGAGCAAGCACAAGTTGAATCCAAATTGCTGGAGTTGAATGTGGCAACTTTGTGTTGACTTTACATCGGCTTGGAGTCATTCTCTCGCTTCATGTAGGTATTCGCTCACCTGTCATCTTGTCTGTATTTAAGAAAGTCAGGCTTTCAGTTTCACCAAACCGTAAGTAACCGGCGACTCCTTCCACAAGGAGCCCGGAAATCTCCGCGTAGCGTGCTCCCCGACATATCAAGTTATCGGGAGTTCGCATGACGTCGCACAGGCAGACGGACCTGGTCCTCGTGGGCGCTACGTGCAGCGCCCCCGCGATCGCGACCGAGCGATCCGCAGAGCCGACGGGCCGCGCGGCGAGGTGCCCGATCTGCCGCCTCGACCAGTTCCTGAGGGACGACCGGGGCGCGATGACCATCGAGTTCGTCCTGTGGGTGCCGTTCATCGTCGCGCTGCTCACCATCGTGATCGATGCCACGACGCTTTATTTCACGCACACCGAGATGTGGAACGTGGCCCGCGACACCACGCGTCGCATGGTCGAGGGGTCGATCCTGACGGTGTCCGGGGCCGAGGCCTATGCCGCCAGCGCGATGAAGGCGCCCGACTACCCGTACTCGATAAAGGCGTCCTACGACGTGAACAACGGAGCGCAGGTCACGATCTCGCTCGCGGTGCAGGACATGTCGATCATCAGCTACTTCTCCCCCCTGACAATCTTCGGCACGACGATCGTGGCCCGGGTTGTGATGCGGGTGGACCCGAGCATTCCTTTCCAGACCACGGGTTGATCCGATGCCAGCAATTCGCCAGTTCCTGAAAGACACAAGGGGCGCCGTGACCGTCGAGTTCACGTTACTGGTCCCGTTCTTTCTGTTGCTGATGATGTTCTTCGCCGACGCAAGCGTCCTCTACCAGACCAATTCGGAGATGTACAACGCGGCACGCGACATCGCGCGGCGGATGGCGACAGGCGAGCTCGCGACCGTCCAGCAGGTCCGCGACTACGCGGCGTCGCATCTCTACCTGCACGACCGCTACTACGTCATCTATCCCCATTTCGGGAGCAACATGACGCTGACCATCGCGGTGGCGGTCGACCAGGCCGTCTTCTTCGGGACGTTCTTCCGGCCGATCCTGGGAAAGACCATGACCGCCAGTTCGACCATGCGGCGCGAGCCGCGCCTTTGAGCAAAGGGGATAATGGTCCGATGACCCGTCATCCACGAGCCGAAGGAGACCTCGCTGTATCGAGCGCCTCTCTTGGACGGTTCCTGCGCGACGAGCGCGGCAGCTTCACCCTTTGGTCCCTGGTCTGGTTCCTGCTCTACGCCGCAATCGGGGGGCTTGCGGTCGACGTCACAGACGCCTTCCGCAACCAGTCGATGCTTCAGTCGACCGCCGACGCCGCGGCGTTGGCCGGGGCGCTTTCGCTGCCGAATCAAACCGACGTGGTCGACCAGGCGACGGCCTATGCCCGCATGAACATGAACCCCGACACCAACGGCGTGGTGCTGCCGGATGCGGAGGTCCATGTCGGCACCTGGGACTTCGGCACGGAGACCTTCTCGCCCGGCGGCTCGCCGCCGAACGCCGTGGACGTCATCACCCAGCGGGCTGCCTCGAACGGCAATCCGGTGCTGACCAACTTCCTGCGCGTTATCGGACTGCGGCGCTGGGACGTGAACGCCGAGGCCATCGCCGTGCGCGGAGTCTCCGAGTGCAGCAATAACGGCCTGATCGCCGGGGACGTCCTCGACCAAAGAACCTCGAATGGCTACTACAACGACATTTGCATCCACGGCGTCAAAGGCATGAAGCTGCGGCAAGCGAACTATTTCGAGCTCGGCACCGCGGCGAGCACGACCTGCAGCAACTGTCTCGGGCCCTACACCCTCGCAGATACCATAGCCAGCAATCAGGGCTTCGGCGACGCCTGGGCGGCGGGCGGCGAAGGCGCGCCACTGTTCCCACTGGACGCCTATGCGGTCAACGACTACGTGAACGTGCTGAAGTCCCTGCCCAGCACGCTGAGCTATAGCAGCATGGTCCAGACGGACGGCGAGATCTACGCAAAGTGGGCCTACCTCTACCATCCGGACGGCTCGCCCCCGGCCCTCTACCAGGGATCGACACTGCCCGCGACGCTGAACCCTTACACGGTCTACAGCATCAGCTGCACCAGCCAGATCGGCCTGCCGAGCACGCCGGTCCGCAACGCCGCGATCATTTCCACCTGCCCCATCCAGGTGCCGTCGAGTCAGACCGTCGACATGCAGGACGTCGCAATTGCGGTGGACTGGCATCCTGCGGACAAGACATATCAGGGTATCCACTTCGCCGCCGGCGGAAGCTTCGGCAACGGCGTTTGCGGCAGCGGCGGCAAGGCGGTCGAACTCTATACCAACGGCTCCTCGGTGCTGTTCGCCGCGTCCGGCCAGATCAGGAACCTGCGCATCGTCTCTGGGTGGGATGTGACGTGGGCGGCCCAGGCCGATGGCAGGGTCGGCGCCTCGGTCGAGGCGGTCGATGACATCATCATCCGCACCCAGTCCAATTTCGGCTTGTGCCCGAACACCGGCGTGCCAAACGGTCCGCACAAGTGGACCTACCGGCTGGTGCGCTGAGCCATGCGGGGCGTGGGAGCCCGGACAGAGTTGGGCCGAAATCCTCTCTGGCGGTGCATCGACGGCTCGTCGCGGATACCGGGCGTCGCTTGAGAACCGATTTGCGTAAACTCGATAGAACCAGTCGCTTTTTCGTGGCAAATCCGACGGGCTACTCCGTCATGCGCAGGGCCGATGATCCTGCCGGGACAAGGAGAAACGCGCTATGTTTGCCTTCTATTTTCGCATCCATCCGTGGCACCGGATTTCGCTTGGCGGGCTTGTCTACGCCTTCGTCGCGACGGCGATCCTGGGCACGCTGACCATCGAGCAGGCAATCGGCTTGCCCATCGGCGCCACGGTCATGTGGGCGAGCGGCTGGGCCGCCATCGGCATGTGGAGCGTCGTTCGGAGGAATCTCGGACAAATCCGCACGCTGCGCAACGCATAGCGAGTCCGCGTGACCGAGGTGCATAGTTCGCAGCGCCAGGCCGGGCGGCCACGCGATCGGGATGGGCCGATCGTCTGCTATGGCTCGATTTAAAGGTCGATGTGCCGAATTGGGTTGGCGACGGCGGACTGTGTAACGTCACACGGATGAGAAATTCGGCCATGACTTGCTGTCGGAGATTCATCTGATCTTCAGAAAGATTCAAGCCGATATGCGCGTCTGTCTCTTAATTGCGGGACACGATTTCTCTCCAGCGGGCCGGCTCATGGTGGCGGGAAGCGTATTTTCGTAAGTCCCGATGAATCGGGCCGCGGTGCCACCGCGTTGACCGAAGTCCAGAGAATCTCGGGGGGTGCAAATGTTTGTCTTGCGATCTCACGAGCCGGAGCCCGGCTCCGGTCCCGCGCCCGACCAGGAGCGCCTTCGCATAGTCCGGGAGGCGGGCGAGCCCGGCCCGGAGGGCGCCGACCGGGACCCGCGGCATGCGACGGGGCGCGAGATTGGAGCCGCCGGCCCGCGGCAGGCACCGGCCGGTCAACCGCGCGGCGCCTCGATGCCGATGCCGCTCTTCGCCGCCGCCTTCGCCGTCAGGTTCGGCGGCGCCACGGCGGCGTTCGAATGCCCGAGGCACTTCGCGGATGTCCAGGCGTTGATCGACAGGGTCGGTGCCAGCGTCGACAGGGCCCGCGATTGCATGGACTGGCAAAGCATTGCGCTGGTGCACGGGCTGCTGGACGACGCGCGGATGCTGCTGGAATCTGCCAAACGCGACCACCAGCGGCCCCAGGCGCCCTGGGACCATGCCCGCGCCTTTGCCAAGGCCGACACGGCGCTGGGCTACGCCCGCGCAGCGCAGATCGCCCAGTCGCGGTGCACACATCCGTGAGCCACCGCCCGGTGCGTTCCTGCACGCGGCCGGATGCTTGCTCCGCCGCACTGATGGGATCGCAGCCTCGAGGCGGGGGCTGTACGCTGACACCCCCCGCGCTGCACAGGGCCGCCCCCGCGCCGGCTATGCCGACATCGTGGCGCGGGCCTTCGCGCGCCCCTGATACCGAGCAGCTGCCGCCCCGGAGCGTGGTTCTGACCACCCTCGCACGAACAACCTCGCCGGAACGCCGGGTGGGCAATTCCGAGCCCAGGGACCTTCGCGGGCCGGGAATCGTGGGCGCAGGGCTGGCGCGGCGCCGCGAGGCTGCATTAGGATCCGACTCCGGATGACCGACACGCGGGGCGGGATGACTGGCGGATACGCATTGGTGCTCCATGGCGGTGCTGGGGCGGTCTCGCCCGAGGCCGCCGAAGCGGAGGACGGCCACCAACGGGGCATGCTCGCGGCGCTGGCCGCCGGGCGCGCCGTGCTGGAGGCCGGGGGGCCGGCACTCGACGCCGTGGTCGCGACTGTCAGCTCGCTTGAGGACTGCCCTCTCTTCAATGCCGGGCGCGGCGCCGTCTTCAACGCCGATCAGTGCCACGAGCTCGACGCCGCGGTGATGGAGGGGACCGGTCTGCGAGCCGGCGCGGTCGCCGCCACCAGTCGCATACGCAACCCGGTGCTGGCGGCGCGGGAGGTCCTGCGCGCGGGACGCAGCGTGCTCCTGGCGGCCGAAGGGGCCGAGCGCTTCGCCTCCGGGCGCGGGCTCGAGATGGTCGAGCCCGACTATTTCTCGACGCCCCAGCGGCTGCGCCAGCTCGAGTCGCTGCGCGCGCGCGACCGCAGCGCCCAGGCGCTGGACCACGACATCGCGCTGCGGAAACCCGGGGAAACTGAAGGGCACTTCGGCACTGTCGGCGCGGTGGCGCGTGACCGCGCGGGGCACTTGGCGGCGGCGACCTCGACCGGAGGCATGACCAACAAACAGGCCGGCCGGATCGGCGACACGCCGGTGATCGGCGCGGGCACCTATGCCAACGACCGGACCTGCGCCATCTCGGCCACCGGCACGGGCGAGCATTTCATCCGAGGCTGCGCCGGCCACGATGTGCATGCGCGCATGCTTTATGGCGGCCAGCCGCTCGAGGCGGCGATGGCGGCCAGCCTCGCCGAGTCGGTCGCTCCGCTGGGGGGCAGGGGCGGCCTGATCGGCGTCGACACCCGAGGCAATATCGCCATGCGGTTCAACTCGGACCGGATGTACCGCGCCTGGGTGCGCGAGGGCGAGGAGGGCGCCTGGGCGATCCTTCCCGACTGAGCGTGCTGGCCAGCGGGTCGGAGGTGACGCCCTCAGGAGCGCAATCGGTAGCGGTCGGGCTCGGCGAAGACATCCATCAGCCGGGCGCCGGCGAAGAGCTGTGCGGCGTGCGGGGCGCCGGCAGGAATGTCCCAGGTGTCGCCAGGCCGGCAGGTGCGGGTCTCGCCGTTCACTGTCAGTTCGATCCGCCCCTCGAACAGCGCGCCCCATTGCGGCCCGTGGCTGTGCTCGGGGACCTCGACATCGTGGTGCACGGTGAAAAAGACCACCAGCCCGGCCTCGGAGCGCACCGCGTTGAGGCTGATCCGCTCCTCGGGGAACGGCACGTCGAGCCCGGGAAAATCCCGCATGAAATCCGGATAATCCATCGTCTCGTCTCCCTTCGCCCGCGCCTCCGGCGCGGTCCGCCCATATAGCCTTGTCCCGCCAACCAAACGCAAGGTTGCGTGCGGAGTCGGCGCGTGCCGTATTGCCAGGCGCGGCGATCCGCATAAGCTCGACTGCATCGATGGGCGCAATTCGGGGAATGATCCTCCTTTTCTCCGGGGACATCGGCGGGTGCAAACGATGGCACAGGAACCGTGGCAGCTGACCGGGAGCGGTCCAGAAAGCTACGAGCGCTACCAGGTACCGAGCGTCTTCGCCCCCTTGGCGAGAACCTTCCTCGGCCACGTGGCGCTCAGGCCCGGCGAGCGTGTGCTCGACGTCGCCTGCGGCACCGGCATCATCGCCCGTGAGGTCGCGGCGAGCCTTGGTGCGCGGGGCGCGATCGTTGGACTCGATTTCAACGCCGGGATGCTCGAGGTCGCCCGCCGGTGCGCGCCCCGCGGCGGTGCCGCGATCGAGTGGCGCCACGCAGACGCTGCAGCGCTGCCCTGCGCCGACGACGAGTTCGACGTCGTGCTGTGCCAGCAAGGGCTGCAATTCTTCCCCGACAGGGCCGCGGCGCTGGGCGAAATGCTGCGGGTGCTCAAGCCAGGCGGCAGGCTGGCCCTGTGCGTGTGGCGGGGCACCGAGCACAGCCCCTGCCACGCCGCGATCTCGGCGGCGCTGCAAAGGCATGCCGGCGCCGACATCGCCCGCCGTTTCGAAGCCCCGTTTCGCTTCGGCGACCGGCGCGCCCTGCGTGCCGTGATCGAGGATGCGGGATTTACATGTCGAGATCGCAACCGATGCGGTGTTGCGCCGCCTGCTGCCCGCTGCGGAATCGGTGCCGGGCATGCTGGCAAGCACCCCGGTGGGGCCGGACTTCGCGCGACTCGGCCCTCAGGCACGCGCGGCGGTCGTCAGCGAGGTCGACGCCGCGCTGGCCGATTTCCGCGACGGCGACGGCTTCGTGGTGCCGCAATCGACCCACGTCGCCCGGGCCGTCAAGACCTGACGGCGACGACGCGCGCCGGGAGTCGGCATGGCCGACACGTTGCCGACAAACCACGCTGCGGCAAAGGCACACTGTAAAATATCATTGAGCCCGCCGGTTCGGATTAACCGCGCTTCCGTCCTGCAAATATAGTAAATGGAACCACTGTCCCGATAGCGTCATCTTTCTGCTTTTAACGCACCGTTAGCATTTCCCGAAAGACACGGCGCGTTTACCAGAATTTCATGCCTTCACCCAATCTATCTTGCATCGCGGCACCGACGAGACTTGTTGGAGAGAGCGGATGGCGATGTCGATGGAGAAAACTCCTCCGGGGCGGCGGGCGGCCCGGCAGAGCATGGCGCAACTGCGCGACAGGAATCGGGCCCGGCGTGCATTCGCCTGAGCTTCGCTGGGGAGGCTTTTCTCGACCCATGCCGGTTTCCTGAGCGGCCGCGCGCAGGTGCCCGACATCGCCTCGCGCCCAGCCACACCAATCATCGAAAAGGCCAGGCACCGACAAGATCGCCTGCCATCATCCGGAGTGAGCCTCGATGCACGCCGAGACGACCGTAATCTTCCAGGCCGGCGGGGCGCGCTTCGCGATCCGCGGCGACGAGGTTGTGCGGATTCTCGCCGTGCCGCGGCTCAGCGTGCCCCCCGCGGCACCGCCGGCGCTTGCCGGCTTCTTCGCCGAGGGAGACGAACTCGTCTGCACGCTCAGGCTGAGCGTCCTGCTCGACCTGACCAACCCCGAGGAGCCGGGGCTCTACGACCACCTGATCCTGCTGCGCCGCGACGCGCCGCGGATTGCCCTGCTCGTTGACCGGGCCCAGTCGGTCCTGGAAGCCGGCAAGCAGGAGCTGAGGCCGCTGACACAAGGCCTGACGCATCGCGAGTTCATCACCGCCCAGCTCAGCCGGGACGGCGAGACGATTCCGCTCATCGACACGGAGCGCCTGATCTCGGAGTTCGAGCGGGGCTGCGTCGCGCACTTCCTGGCCGAGGAGGAACGCCGGCGCAGAATCTTGGCTGAGGCTGAAGCGTGAGCGTCGCGCGCCATCTGGCGGCACCGGCGCAAACCGTCTCGCCGCTCGAACGCATCGCCGCGGAGGTCGTGCGGCGCACCGGGCTCGAGAACGTGCAGACGCGCCGAGAGTTTCTGGCCGAGAAGGTACGCCAACGCCTCGGCGCGCTGCGGCTCAGCACCGAGGCAGACTATCTCGCATGCCTGCTCGCACCGGGCAGCGAGGACGAGTGGGAGGCCCTGCTCGAGGCGATCAGCATCGGGGAGACCTCGTTCTGGCGCTATCCCGCGCAGTGGGAGGCGATGCGCGACGTCGTCCTGCCGGCGCTTCGCGCTACGCGGCGGGGCAAGCCCCTCCGGATCTGGTGTGCGGGATGCTCGACCGGCGCCGAGCCCTATTCGCTTGCCATCCTGCTGCGCCAACACGAACCGAATGTCGAAGCCGGGGCCGTCGAGATCGTCGCAACCGACATCTGCGGCGCGCGGCTGGCCCGGGCCCGCGCCGGGCTCTATTCATCGTGGGACCTGCGCGCCATCGCACCAACGCTGCGCGATGCGTGCTTCATCGCCGAAGGGCCGCGCTGGCGCCTGCGCGAGGAATACAAGCAAGGCGTCCGGTTTCACCGGCACAATCTGGCCGAGTTCGCGGCTGGCGGCGCCCCCGCGGAGCCTGGCCCTTTTGATCTCATCCTTTGCCGCAACGTGATGATTTATTTCCAGACGGACCTAGTGCGCCGCCTTCTGCGGCGCTTCCACGCCTGCGCGGCCGACGGCGGCTGGTTCCTGACCGGCCACGCCGAATCCTATCTCGAGATCGTCAGCGTGTTCGAGCCGGTAGCGACCGAGCAGGTGACGCTCTACCGCAAGCGGGCGGTCGCCGCACAAGCCACGCAGGCCGCGTGGTCAAAGCCCGCAGCGCGGGCGCAGGTCTCGGGAGAGTCGGCGGCCGGGCGTTTGTGCGGCCCGGTCAGAAAGTCGAGGCCGCGGGCGCAGTCGGGCGCGGCAAGCCCCGTGTCTGCCCCGGCTGGGCCGGAGGCTGGCGTCGCGCGGCTGCACAGGCTCGCCGACGCGGGCCAGTGGAGCGAGGCGGCATGCCTGGGCGAGCAGCTTGCCGAGCGCGACGAATTCAACGCGGAGATCCACTTCTTCGTCGCGCTGGCGCACACGCATCTGGGAGATATCGCGGCTGCCGAGGCTGCGTTTGGGCGTGCGCTTTATCTCGATCCGGACTTTGCGCTGGCCCATTTCCATCTCGGCATGACCACCGGCGCGCGTCGGCGCGAGCGGGAGGCCGCGCGCTGCTTTCGCAACGTGCTCTCGAGCCTCAGGGACCTGGCCGACGAGGCACCGGTGCGTGCCGGTGACGGCGTGACCGCGGGCGACCTTCGGCAGTACGCCCGGGTCCAGCTTGGCGAAGCACCGGGGGCGCCAGGATGACTCGCGCGCCCGCCGGCATGGACGCGGCACGCGCGGAGGCGACCCTCGACGCGCGCACCGCCTGGCTCGCCGCCGGCGCTGCGGCCACCCCGACAGCGGCTCGGGCCATGCCGGGCGCCCTGATCGCCTCGGCCGGCGGCCAACGCTTCGCCCTGCCGTTCGACATGCTCGCGCAGGTACTGCCGCCCCGACCTTTGCACGCCTTGCCCTTGCGCGACGAGGCCGTCACTGGCGCCGTGCACGAGCGCGGGCAAATCTGGATCGTCTACGCACTGGCGGCCCTGCTTGGCGCGATGGAAGCCGGTGCAGGCTCAGGGCCGATACTGCTGCTGCGCGGCGCGGGACGGCCCGCCGCACTCCAGGTCGACGCGCTGGAGGGCGCGGCCACGATCGACGACGCCACGCTGTTCGAGCCAGGCAGGCCCGGCGCTCCAGCCAGCGGCGGCCTGGTCCGGCAGGCGACCTCGAAAGGCCTCATGATCCTTCACGAAGCGGCGCTGCGCGAGCGCCTCGAACAGACACGCAGGAGCGCCTCATGAACATCAATATCGGCACGCGGATAATCATTGGATTCCTTGTGGTCCTTTCCCTTATGGCCGGGCTGGCTGTCTATCAGCTGGTCGCGATGGGCCAGTTGCGCGCGAGCATCAACGCCATACTCGAGTCGAACCTGGCCGCCACGCGGCTCATCGGCGAGGCATCGGCCTCACAACAGGGAATGCGGGTGCAGACGGAGCGCGCTATCGCGCTTCACTTCATGGCGTCGCAGAACACCAGCACGCAGTCCCCCACGGTCGCACAACAACTTTGGGAGTTGAAGCGGGCCGCGACGAAAGGCGCGCTCGAGCGGCTCATCGCCCTATCGAGCACGCGCGAAGGCGAGGCGAAATACCTGGCGAACGAGGCGCGCTGGAAAAAAATAGCGACCGACGCCGCGCAGGCCCGGACGACGTTAAAGGAAAACGCCCAAATCGTCGCGACCGTCTTCGACGCGCTCAACTCCGGCCAGGTTGGCAAGTTGGTGGACCGGCTTCAGGTGCTCGACGAAAATCGCCAGCGGTTCAGCAATGAGATGGACAAGCTGAAGGCGGATGTCGACCAATCGGCCCGCGCCGCCAAGACGACAGTCAACCGGACGTACCAGGATGTGCGGCAGATCTTCATGTTCGCTCTCGGAGCGGCGATCGCCGCCACGCTGTGCGCCATCTGGCTCCTGCACCGGACCATCGCGCCGCCGCTCGCGGAACTGGTGGCCTCGGTCGAGCGGGTCGGCCGCGGTGACCTGACCCGGCGCGTGCGCGACTTCGGATCGGACGAGATTGGACGTCTCGGGCGCCAGATCAACGACATGATCGACAGCCTGGCGAAGACAACACGACAAATCGTGTCGGCGGTTTCCAATGTCAGCGGCGCAACCTCACAGCTCGAGGCCTCGGCGGCGCAGCAGGCCGCGAGCGCCAACCAGCAGCGCGCGGCGGTGCAGGAGATCACCTCGACGCTCAGCGAGATCGCTCAGTCCGGCAGCCAGATCTCGGAGCGGGCCAAAGACGTGGCATCCTCCTCCGAGATGACCTTGAGCGCGTCGGAGGCCGGGCTGGCGGCGGTCGGGGAGACGCACAGCATCATGGGCAAGATCGGCGAGCAGTCCGAGACGGTCGCGACGAACATCGTCTCCTTGACTGAGAAGACCCGTTCGATCAGCGGCATCATCAGCACAGTCAACGACATCGCCGAACGCTCGGACCTGCTTGCGCTCAACGCAGCCATCGAGGCTTCGGCCGCCGGCGAGCCGGGGCGCAGCTTCACCGTCGTCGCCGACGAGATGAAGAACCTCGCGGCCCAGGCGAAGGAGGCGACGGGCCAGGTCCAGGCACTGCTCAACGACATCCAGCAGGGGATTGCGACCTGCGCAATGCAGACAGAGGAGTCGGTGAAGCGCACCGAGCTGGGCAAGCAACAATCGGCGAAGCTCAAGGAGTCCATCGAGCGCCTGGCCGAGAGCATCAACGTAAACGTCCAGGCGTTCGAGCAGATCATCGCCGGGACGAACCAGCAGCAGATCGGCGTCGAGCAGGTGACACAGGCAATCAAGGAGATCAGCAGCGCCAGCGGCGAAGTCGCTGAGGGCACCCGCGGCCTTCAGGGTGCCGCCGTAAGCTTGAACGCCCTGAGCGCGCAATTGCGCAGCTCGGTCGAGGGTTACGTGGTCACATGAGGAAGCCCCTCGGGTGATAGATCTGCAGCAAAAGTTGCTCGCGGCCTTCGATGCCGAGCACCGCGACCACCTCGAGGCAATACGAGCCATGCTCGACGCCTGGGAAGAGGCAGGGAGGAGCAGCCCGCCCCACTTCGTCGAGCTGCACCGGCGTCTGCACAGCCTGAAAGGCGCGGCACGCGCCGTGGACATGCTGGCGGTGGAACAACTGGCGCATACGCTCGAGGGCCTGGTCCAAGACTGGCAGGCGGGCACCGCGCCGATGGATACCGGTGCTACGAAGACGCTGCGCCGCGCGCTGGACGCGATCGAGGACGGTGTCGTCGCCACGATGGCGGGTACGGATGGTCCCGACTTCGACGAGGTGCTTGCCGCCGCGCGCGCCTGCCGCACTGCGGGCACCGCCACCGCGCGCCCGGGTCAGGATGCGCAGTCGCAGGGGGGGGCCGAGACCGGCGCGCGGGAAGCGACCAACACGGTGTCGAAGGCGGCCTCTGCGAGGCAAGCCGAACCTGCCAGAAGCACGCCTGACGGAAGCGGGCAGAGCAAATCCAGACCATCCGCTGCAGGATTGCCGGGGGAGATATCCGCGGACCAAGGCAAGATACCCGACGCCGACCCGGCCCGCTTGCCGACACTGGCCCGCGTGGAGATGCGCCACCTGGACGCAATCGTGCAATGCTCATCCGAAATCATCTCCAATCTCGCCGCGGAAAGCCGAATGTTCGCCGATATCCGAACGGCCCACGAGCTTCTGGCGGCCGTGGAGAGCCCTTTCTTGAAGCTGCCGCGCGAGGCGCGAGCCGAGACCGACGCGTGGTCAGGCCCGATCGGTGCAGCGGGCGTGGCCGATCGCTTGCAGCGGGTCGCCGAACTCCTGCGCGACGCGGTGCGGCGCCAGCAGGACCACGCCTGGCGTGTGCGCCGGATGGGACGGGTGCTGCAAAGCCAGGTGAGGCAACTCCAGACCATACCGGCCGACGTCGTCTTCGGCGGCACGCGAAAAATGGTTCGAGATATTGCGCGCGCCGAGGGCAAGGAGGTCAGGGTAGCCCTGCGCGGGCTGGATACGCCCGCGGACCGAACGGTGCTCCAGCGCCTCAAGGACCCGGTGCAGCACATGCTTCGAAACGCCGTCCACCACGGGATCGAACCTCCCGAGGAGCGGGCCCGCCATGGCAAACCTCCGGAAGGCGTGGTCTCGCTCACTTTGGAAACGCGCGGTAGCGAGCTGGCGGTGACCGTGGAGGACGACGGCCGGGGCGTCGATCGTGCCCGGGTGCTCGGGGCTGCGCGCCGCAAGGGCCTGCTCGAGTCCGTGCCGGACACTGCTGTCAGCGACGCGGCCCTGAACGAGCTGCTCACCCATCCGGGACTTTCGACGGCGGAGACGGTGAGCGAAGTCGCCGGGCGAGGCATCGGGCTTTCGGTGGTGGCGGAGGCAGCGGCGCAGCTGGGGGGCATGTTCAGCATCGCCGCGCATGCGCCACACGGCACCCGCAGCACCCTGCTGGTGCCGACCTCGGTGCTGGCCATGCGCTTCGCCCTGATCGAGTCGGGCGGCGAGACGAGCGGCATTCCGGTCAGCCGGATCGTGCGCATCCACCGTATCGCAAAGGCACGAATCGAGACGATCGATGCGCGCGCCCATGCTCTGGTGGACGATTCCCCGCCAATGGCCGTAGCGGCGCTCACCGACCTGACCGGCCGAAAGCTCGAGCGGCCGGCCAAGGACAAGGCATCGCTGACCGTCGTCGAGCTCAAGCTCGCGGAAATGCGCTTCGGCGTCGTCGTCGACCGGGTCATGGGCGTGTTCGAGGGAGTCATGCGAAGCCTCGAGGTCAATCCGGAAAAGGCCGGCTGCGTCGCCGGCGGGCTCGTTCTGGAGGCCGGAGCGGTCGTCCCGGTGCTCGATGCCGCCGCCCTTCTGTCGAGCTATCTCGGATCCGAAACCGGCTGCGGCCTGAACACCGCCCGCGCAGAGCCCGACCGGACGCGGCAGACCATCCTGATCGTCGACGACTCGATCACCACGCGCACGCTCGAGCAGAGCGTCCTGGAGGCCAGCGGCTACCAGGTCCGGGTGAGCGCGGACGGCGCCGATGCGCTCAGACGGCTGCGCGCGGAGGGCGCCGACCTAGTGATCTCGGACGTGGAAATGCCGAACCTGGATGGCTTCGGCCTTATCGCCGCGATGAAGCAGGCGCCGGAACTGGCGCGCATACCCATCATCCTGGTCACTTCACGCAAGGACGACGCCGATCGCCGGCGCGGTCTCAAGCTGGGCGCCAGCGCCTATGTGGTCAAGCAGCGATTCAGCCGGGCCGAGCTTCTCGAAACCGTCGGACGCCTGCTGTGACCGGCTTATCCGGATCGCCAATCCGCGTGCTCATCGTCGAGGACTCCGACACCCAGCGGCGGCTCATCGAGCAAGTCATCATTGCCGATCCGCGCTTGGCGATCGCCGGCGTCGCGCCGACGGGCGAGGCAGCCCTCCACCTGGTTGAGCTACTGCGCCCGGACGTCATAACGATGGACGTGCGACTGCCGGGAATCGACGGCATCGCCGCGACAAAACGCATAATGCGGCATCGACCCACTCCGATCGTGGTCGTCGCATCGGACGCCGAGGAGGACAGCCGGCTCCATTTCGAGGCGCTGCGGGCGGGAGCGTTGTCGATCGTGCAGAAGCCGCGCGCTTCGGCGAAGCCGGACTTCGCGCCGATCGCGGCACGGCTGTGCCGCCAACTCGTCTCCATGAGCAGCGTCCGCCTCGTGCGCCAGCGCGGCAGCGAGCCCGGCCAGCTGCAGGCATCCGCGCCCGTTGCCAAGGCCCCGTCGGCACCGCTCTGTCGCATACCGACCGAGATCGCAGTCGTCGGTCTGGCGGCCTCGACCGGAGGCCCGGTGGCGCTGACCCATGTGCTGGCCGGCATGGGCGCGGGGTTCCCCGCCCCGGTCCTTCTGGTCCAGCATATCGGCGCGGCGTTCTGCGCCGGTTTCGTGGACTGGCTGGACGGCCAGGTCCCACTGCCCGTCAGACTGGCCGCACAAGGCGAGCGCATGGTTCCCGGCGGCGTTTACGTGGCGCCGCCCGAGACTCATCTCACGGTAGAGCGGGGACGGCTCGTCCTGACGGCCGGCGAGCTCGTATCGCAGCAGCGGCCGTCCGCGACCGTGCTCTTCAATTCGCTCGCCGCCGAGTTCGGCGCGGCTTGCATCGGCGCGCTGCTGACCGGCATGGGCGACGACGGTGCGGCCGGGCTCAAGGCGATTCGCGACGCAGGCGGACATACCATCGCCGAATCCGAGTCAACGGCAGTGGTTTCCGGCATGCCCGGCGCCGCGCGTGCGCTGGGCGCTGTCTGCGAGAGCCTGCCCCTGCCCGAAATCGGGCCGCGGCTGCGCCAGACCGTGGCCCTGCAAAGCGGGGTGCCCTGTTGACCAATCGCGCCCAGATCCTGATCGTGGAGGAGTCCAACACCCAGGCTCTGAAAATGCAGACCCTGCTGCACGACGCGGGTTTCGGGACCCACCGCAGCAAAAACGCCGAAGAGGCGATGGAATATTTGCAGGCGCACGGGACCAACCTCGTCGTCGTCGATTATCATCTGTCCGGCATGGGTGGTGCCGAATTCTGCCGCCAGATCAGGCTGCGCCCGAGGTTCGAGGCGATCTCAATCCTTATGCTGACCGACGGGACCGAGTCCGAGAGCGAGCACCAGGATCTGGACAGTGGCGCGGACGATCATCTGGGCAAATCGGCCGACGACGACGTGCTTCTGGCACGCATCGAGGCGCTCTTGCGTGCGCAGCAGGGTCAATCGAGCGTCGGGCCCGTGCCATCACGTCATTCTCCCTCGCGCGGCGTCCTGATCATCGACGACAGCCCGACCTTTTTGACCTTTCTCTCGAAGGCTCTCGCAGCGGAAGGCTACCATGTGCGCGCCTTCGGGGACCCGGCGCTGGCAATAGCCCTGATCGAGGGGCACCAGGGCAAAAACGGCGAAGCCGATCCGGGAGACGCGGCCGAGGAGCCGATCGACTGCGTGGTCGTCGACCTGGTCATGCCGGGAATGGATGGCATCGAGGTTTGCCGGCGGCTCACTGCGATGCAGCGGAACACACATACGCTGCTGCCAATCCTGATGGTTACCAGCCACGACTCCAACGAGGAGATGATGCGGGCGCTCGAAGCGGGTGCCGACGATTTCGTCGCCAAGTCCCACGACACCGCCTTGCTCAAGGCGCGCATCAGGGCGCTGATGCGCCGCAAGATTTTGCATGACCAGCACGAACGCGTCCTCGCCGAGTTCAAGAACAAGGAGCTTGAAGTCGTGCAGGCCCGCGCAGAGCGGCAAGCCGCTCTGGCCCGCGCCGAGCTGGTCGAGGAGCTCGAACGCACCAATGCCGAGCTGCGGCGGACCCACGCGCAACTGGTGCAGTCGGCGAAGATGGCAGCGCTCGGCGAACTCGTCGCGGGCGTCGCCCACGAGATCAACAACCCACTGGCATATTCCGTCGCGCACCTCCATACCGTCGCGCGGGCTCTGGAGACCTTGGCAACGGATGCCGGCGTGGTCATTCCGGATCCCAGTCGAGGCAAATTGGAGAAGGCGCGGCGCCGCGCGGCGGAGGCGATCGACGGTCTTGGCCGGGTCGCCGACCTCATCGTCAAGTTGCGAACCTTCTCGCGTCTCGACGAAGGCGAGTTCAAGCAAGCTGACATCCGCGAGTGCATCGAGGCGACGCTGCCGCTGGTGCAGCACCGGCTGGCGGGCAGCATCAAAATCGTCACCGACTATGCCCAGGACAACCGGCTCTATTGCGCGCCGGGGATGCTTAACCAGGTGATTCTGAATTTCTTAACAAACGCGATCGATGCTCTCGAAGGAGAGGGCGAGATCCGCATCAGGACGCGCCGAACCGCGGATCGTTTCTGTCTCTCGATCGCCGACACCGGCCCCGGCATCGCCCCCGCAGCGCAGGAGCGGCTGTACGAGCCATTCTTCACGACCAAGGGAGTAGGAGAGGGGACCGGTCTCGGCTTGGCAATCAGCTATCAGATCGTGCAAAGCCATCATGGCTCGATCGAGGCCCGCAACCGCGACGAATGTGGCGCCGAGTTCCTGGTTTCCCTACCGACGGACCTCGCGGAACGAAGCCATGAGCATCGACCGGCCCTGTAAAAAGGACAGCATTCTGGTCCTTGACGACGAGCCGCACATCGTTGCGGCCTTGGGAGACGTTCTGGAGGACGATTACACTGTTTTAGGCGAAACCTCGCCCCGGCTGGCCCTGCAGCGCATAAGCGAAAACGACGCCATCTCCGCGATAATCTGCGACCAGCGCATGCCCGAAATGATGGGCGACGAGTTTCTCAAGCGCGCGAAGGCACATAGCGACGCCACGCGAGTTCTCCTCACCGGGTACGCCGACCTGGAAGCGGTGATCAGGGCTGTCAACGAGGGAAACATCTTCGGCTACCTGACCAAGCCCTGGAAGGTCGAAGCGTTAATCAGCACCGTAAAGGGAGCGGTCGAGGCCTGCCATCTCCATCGCGCGCTCCTGAGCGAGCAGGCGCTGTTCGAGGACCTGATGTGCTCGGTCTCCGATGGAGTCTTCATCAAGGACCGCACCGGGCGTTACATCCGCCTCAATGAGGTCGAAGCCCGGATTCTGGGACTCCCGTCAGCGCGAAACGCTATTGGCAGGCGACTCGATGACCTTCTGCCCGAAGCGGTAGCCTCGCGCTGGCGCGAGGACGAGCGGCAGGTGATCGAAGGGAAACTGCCCGCGTGCAGCGTCATTCGCGAGGTCGCGATGGCAGATGGCTCGAACCGGTGGTACGCAGTGAACCTGGCGGTACGCCGCGGCGCGGATGGCAGTCTCGCAGGGCTGGTGGGGGTCAGCCATGACATCACCGAGGCACACCGCGTTGAGCGCATGAAGGACGAGTTCGTCTCGACCGTCAGTCACGAACTGCGAACTCCGCTTACCTCGATACTGGGCTCATTGTCGATGCTGCGCGCCGGGGTTGCCGGCGAGCTCAATGCCTCGGCGGACCAGATGGTCGAGATCTGCTGCCGCAACGGCAACCGCCTGCTCGGACTGGTGAACGACGTTCTGGATCTGGAGACGATCAAGCGTGGCAGCCTGGCGATCGATCGCGCGCCGGTCTCCGTGCCCGAGCTGCTCGCCGACGCCGTCGCCGCAAACGAGGGTTTCGGCCGGCCCGAAGGCAAACGCATCGAACTCGCCGAGCCCGTGCCACGCGTCCGCGTCGATGGCGACCGTGGGCGATTGTCGCAGGTGCTCTCCAACCTCATATCGAACGCGCTGAAGTTCTCGCCGCCGGGCGGGCGAATACGGCTGCGCGCAACCGTGCGCGCCGAGCGGCTGCGGATCGCTGTCATCGACCTCGGCGGCGGAATCCCGCCCGAGTTCGAGAGCCGGATTTTCAGCTCGTTCAGCCAAGCCGACTCAAGCGATGCCCGGGCCAAGGGCGGAACCGGGCTGGGACTGAGCATCAGCCGCTCGATCATGGACACCCACGGGGGCCGGATTGGCTATCGCACGCGCCGCAACTGCGGCTCGAAATTCTTCATCGAGCTGGCCGTTCTCGACTGAGCGGGTGGTACCGTTGGCGGGACGCCCGGCTGCCAATTTGACCGTCCACCCTCACAAAAGCTGGCTGCGAACCAAGCTCGGTCGTTGTCACGATGCAGTTGCTGCCGATCTACGACAAGCGCCGACCGGCCGAGAGCAGTGCGCTACGCGAAAGCACGCCTGCAACAAAAACCAGACAGAGGCGGCACGCGCTCGGTGACGTCGCCCGCCCCGCTCTCACGTCGCCGGCCTGGCGCCCGGGCCGGGACCCAGGAGACTCAGCAGATAGTGGCCATAGCCCGATTTCGCTAGCCGTTCGGCAGCCTCGGCCAAGGCCGCATCGTCGATCCATCCCTTGCGCCAGGCAATCTCCTCGGGCGCCGAGATCTTCAGGCCCTGCCGCGCCTCGAGCGTCTGCACGAACTGCGCCGCCGCCAGGAGCGAGTCGAAGGTCCCGGTGTCGAGCCAGGCTAAGCCGCGGCCCATGACCTCGACACGAAGCTTCCCGCGCGCGAGATAGGCACGGTTGACGTCGGTGATCTCAAACTCGCTCCGCGGCGAGGGACGGATCGAAGCGGCGATGTCGAGTACGTCATTGTCGTAGAAATAGAGCCCCGTCACGGCGAACTGCGATTTTGGCCGCGCCGGCTTCTCCTCGATGGCGGTCGCGCGGCCCTCGGCGTCGAAGCTGACAACCCCGTATCGCTCCGGGTCCTGCACCTGGTAGCCGAAGATCGTAGCGCCTCTCTCGCGCTGCACCGCTGCGTTCAAAAGGTCGTAGAGTCCCTCGCCGAAGAAGATGTTGTCGCCAAGGACCAGGGCCACGCGGTCCACCCCCACGAAGTCGTGCCCGATGATGAAGGCCTGCGCCAGTCCCTCGGGCCGCGGCTGTTCCGCATAGGCGAGCCGAATCCCCCACTGCGCGCCGTCACCGAGAAGCTGGCGAAAGAGCGGCGCATCGTGCGGCGTGGTGATCAGCAGGATGTCGCGGATCCCGGCCAGCATGAGAACCGACAGTGGGTAATAGACCATCGGCTTGTCGTAGACCGGCAGCAACTGCTTCGATATCGCCAACGTCAGCGGGTGCAGGCGCGTGCCGGAGCCGCCGGCGAGGATAATGCCCTTCACTGCCCCACCTCCGCACCCATGCGCTCGAGCGTCTCGGACAGCATCTCCTGCCAGGTCCGAGGCGCCAGCCCGAAGGTCCGCGCGAACTTCGCGCAGTCGAGTGTCGAGTTCGCTGGTCGGCAGGCAGCGGTGGGATAATCGGCCCCGCCGATCGCCTCGACCGTGGGGGCCCGGACGATCAATCCGCGCGCGGCGGCGCCGGTGAAGCTCTCGGCGGCGAACTCCGCCCAGGTCGCCGCCCCGCGCCCGGCATAATGATAGATGCCCCAACGGCCGTCCCCGGCCGGCGCGAGATCGAGCAGCTCGACCACGCGGCCGCAGGCGCGGGCGAGATCGAGCGCCGAGGTCGGGCTGCCCCGCTGGTCGCCGACGATCCGCAGCCGCCGACGCTCGGTCGCCAGGCGCAGCATGGTGCGCACGAAGTTGCCGCCCCAGGGCGCGAACAGCCAGGCGGTGCGCAGGACCACCGTGCGAGGGTTCGCGGCGAGCGCGAGGCACTCACCCTCGAGCTTGGTCCGTCCGTAGACACCGAGAGGGCCGACCGGGTCCGCCTCCTGCCAGGCACCACTCTTGGTGCCATCGAAGACGTAGTCGGTAGACACGTGCAGGAAGCCCGCGCCCGCCTCGGCCGCTGCGGCGGCGATCTCGCCGACCGCCTCGGCATTGATGCGCTTGGCCAGCACCGGCTCGCTCTCGGCCCGGTCGACGGCGGTGTAGGCGGCGGCATTGACCACCCAGGCGGGCCGTGCGCTTGCCACGGCGCGGGCTGCGGCGCCCGGCTCGGCAAGGTCGGCGTCATCTCGGCCGATGCAGGGCCAGGCGCAAACTTCCGACAGTGCCTGTGCGAGCTGGCCCGTCCGTCCGATCACCAAAACGGTCATCGATCGACCACTCCCAGGCGCTCTCCGCCATAGCCGCGCTCGCGCACCCCGCGCCACCACGGCTCGTGCTCCAGATACCAGCGGATGGTGCCCTCCAGCCCGTCCTCGAGGGTGCGCCTGGGCTCCCAGCCGAGCTCACGACGGAGCCGGGCGCCGTCGATGGCATAGCGCCTGTCGTGGCCGGGGCGGTCGGCGACGAAGCCGATCAGCCGTTCGTGTGGCGCGCCGGCCGGGCACAGATGGTCCATCGTGCGTGCGATGGTGCGAACGAGATCGATGTTCCGCCGCTCGGAATTGCCACCGATATTATAGCTGCGCCCCGGACGGCCATGCTCGAGCACCCGGCAAAGCGCGTCTGCGTGATCCTCGACGTGCAGCCAGTCGCGCACATTCTCGCCGGCGCCGTACACCGGCATCTCCCGCCCGTCGCAGGCGGCGATGACCATAACCGGGATCAGCTTCTCCGGGAACTGCCAGGGGCCGTAGTTGTTCGAGCAGTTGGTGATGATCACCGGCAGGCCATATGTCTCGCCCCAAGACCGCACCAAATGGTCCGAGGCGGCCTTCGACGCGGCGTAAGGACTGTTGGGGCGGTAGGGCGAGTTCTCGGTGAAGGCCGGGTCATCGGGCCCGAGACTGCCATAAACCTCGTCGGTCGAGACATGATGGAAGCGGAATTCGCCGCGGCGGCCGGCCCGCCAGCGGCGGACCGCTTCAAGCAGCGTGAAAGTTCCCTGAACGTTGGTTTCGAGAAAGGCGGCCGGCCCGTCAATCGAGCGGTCGACATGGCTTTCCGCCGCCAGGTGCACGACCGCATCGGGGGCGGTCTCCTCGATCAAGGCCTCGACCGTCGGACGGTCACAGACGTCGCCCTCAGCCAAGCGGTAACGCGGACTCTCGGCCGCATACTCCAGAGCTTCGGGCGTTGCCGCGTAAGTCAGCTTGTCGAGGTTTACAACATCGGCGGCCGAATGGCGTACGAGCCGTCGGATCAGCGCCGAACCAATGAATCCCGCGCCACCCGTCGCCAGCAACCGCATCAGCCCCCCCACGAAAACGGGCTGGTCCATTCGGCCAGGCCCGGTGCTGCCCGGTCCTTTGCCGACAGGTGCGGCGTCTTATCGAGTGGCCACTCGATGGCGAGCCCGGGATCATTCCAGGCGATCGCCCCCTCGGCCGCGGCATCATAGGGGTGATCGACCTTGTAGATCACCTCCGTGTGCGGCTCGAGCGTGAGAAAGCCGTGCAGGAAGCCACGGGGCACCAGGAGTTGATGCCAGTTCGCCGCCGAAAGCTCGACGCCGAACCACCGCCCCTCGGCCGGCGAGCCCCGCCGAACATCGACGGCCACATCCCAGATGCGCCCGCGCGTGCAGCGCACCAGCTTCGCCTGCGCGGCGGGGGGGGCCTGGTAGTGCAGCCCGCGCAGCGTGCCCGCTTGGCGCGACATCGAATGGTTGTCCTGGCACCAGTCGAAGTCGAGGCCGGCCTCGCGGAAGGCGCGCCGCGACCAGACCTCGGAGAAGAAGCCGCGCGCGTCCTCAAGGCAGCGCGGCTGGACAAGCGCCAGCCCCGGCAAAGGCAGCGGATCGAACATTACCTGTCCGTCCTTACGGGCCCGTCCGGGGGCTCGCCCAAATTCCGCACCCGGCGCTAGTCCCACATCCGCCGCATCGATTCACCATATCAGATCACCCTGCTTCCTTGAGGCAGCGCTCTGTGTCGGCGCAGCGCCGGGCAGCGCCCAGCACAGCAGGGGATCGATCGTCTTGTCTGTTGGTAAAGAATTCGTTCACGTCGAGGGAGAGCAATGATCGTCCGCAGCCCGACCGGACCTTCACGCGCTTCTCGGCGCAGGTGGTCTAGTTGAAGGACTGTAGGGCGAAGCAGTCGAACAACGCATGAGTCAGTGGACCGACGCATCGGCCCCGGCCGCGGGACGCCGGGCGCGCAGGCTCAAATTGAGACCAATCATCGGCCGGTCACGGCCTTTCAAATCGGGTCCGCGGGCCTTTCCGCTCCGCCGGGTTGCCGCGATAGACGGTCCACGGCTCGAGGTCGTGGAAAGCAACAGCCCGCGCGGCAAGAACGGCGCCCTCCCCGATCTCGACCCCCGGCCCGACGAAAGCCTCGGCGCAAACCCAAGCATGGGCACCGATGCGGATCGGAAGAGCCTTCAGCTGGAAGGCGGCTTCGTGGATCTCGTGCGTTGCGGCGCAAAGATGCGCACCCTGCGAGACCACGGCGTATTCCCCCAGCGTGATCGGAGCAACGCAATAGCAGTTGACCTTCGGTCCTAGCGTCGAGCGGGCGGCCATCGTCAGGTTCGCCGGGTACCAGATGCGGACCGACCCGTAGAGGGAGGCACCCTTGTGGATTCTCGCACCGAAGAGATTGGCGATCGATATCCGCCAGCGGTTCAGGTTCGGCGGCGTCCAGGCTGCAAGGAACAACCAGGTCAGTTGCCACAACAGCCTGAAGGCGCGGTTCCGCAAGGCAAAAGTTGCCTCGCCGTTGAACGTATCGGGCGTCGTCTCTTGCCGTTCGATCATGGCAATTGGCGGCCTTCTCGGATCGGGGCGCTCAAATGTCGTTCGGGAGTGCTAACATTGTTGCCCGATCGGGTCGACCTGTTCGGCACAGCGTAACTGGCGGGCTGTCGGCCGGACCGTCCTTCGTCATGGCAGCGGTATTCAGCGCCCTCTCGCGAACAGGTCGGAGGGTCCGCGCGTTGTGCTGCCCGGCTCGCGATCCGGCGAGGTGACATGGACACGTTGCCCGCAGTCGAGAAGGCGTGGGCACGGAATGTCGTGGTCATCTGTTGCCGCCGACGCGGACGCCCGCGCCACTGGAAAATGTTTCGACTATTCGGTCGACCGCATCTGCAAACGGTTCAGGCCCGAACTGGCGCGCAACTTGACGCGAGGCGGCCTCTGCGGTTCGCCACAGCGCCGAATCCCAACCCGCGATCCTGCACAAGGCTTGCTCGATCTGTGTTTCGCTTCCGGGTCGAAACAGAACGCCGTTTTTGGAGGTTGCCAAGTCAACGCCTGCCCCCACGACATCGCTGAGCGCCAGGGCACAACCGGATAGTGCGGCCTCATGCACCACAAGGCCCCAATGTTCATCGAGCGACGGCAGAACCAGACAACGCGCCCCGCGCAGAATTTCGGCTAGTTGCGGCGGCTGGACAAAATCCGAAACGAGGATAGACGGATGCTCGGGAATTTTATCCCGTTGGACTCCCGCGCCGCACATGCGCAGGCGCCAGTCTGGATGCGTCGCAACGAAGCGAAGAAACGCATGGGCAAGCCCCAGGCAATTCTTGCGCGCTACGAACTGGCCGATAAAGATGAAAGTCTTGGAACGTTGATCCAGGGGCGGACCGCCGTGAAAAAGACTGCCATCTGCTCCGTACAATCCAGCAAACACGCAATCAGGCGGATAGCCCATTCTGCGAGAGAACTCTTCGCCTGAAGCCCCAGGGACAAAAATGATGTCAAAATTTTTTTCGATAAAAAGTCGGTGCCGCAAAAGATCAATGGTGCGCTGACGCAGCGTTCCATGCCAGTTCTGGTCGCTCATTAGGACAATTTTCTTGCCGACTTTACGACATTGCTTTCGCAGTGCGTTGAATGCAGGAATGTAATAGCCACCCTGAAACACAATGTCCGGAAGCGGCAAGCCAAGCCCTTCCCACGACACGGATCTCGCCGCGGAATCGACCCAGGTCACCGGTTGGCCCAAGGAAACTTCTGCCCCTTCTATGGGCACATTGGGTCGCGTCGCGATTACAGAGACTGAATATTTTCCGCGATCGATGACTCGCCGAACACAGCGGGCGGCATAGTCCGGGAACCCAATCCAAAGAAAACCTAGACTTGTCATCAATGTGAGCCTGCTGCCGCCACCGGAGTTTCGTTTTCTGCGAAAATTGAGATGTCTTTTGCAGGATGCCGGTCCGCCGCAGCAGCTGCATACGTCCTCTTGGACAGTCGCTGGCCAGGCGGTGGTCGAATGTGCCGCTTCATCGTTTCCGCGCCGCGAGTTTTAAAGCCTTCACGCCGGACAAACTAACAAAACCCCGACGTGGTTGCAGTCTTTGAACAACGCGGCATGATACCCTTTTCGCCGTTTCATTCGCCAAGATTCCTGAAGAAAGCGATGGTCTGTGTTCCCACCTTCATCCGCTCGGACAACGGCCCAGAGTTCGTCGCCCAGGCAGTCCGGGACTGGATCACTGCCCTCGGCGCGAAGACCGCCTTCATCGAAGCCAGGAAGCCCCTGGGCTGAGACCGTCAATCAATCCGGTGGATCGATTGTAGGTCGAACCCCGCGCAATCTGGCGAACAGCCTGCTCGACGCCATCGACCCGGACAAGCGCGAGGCGACCATCGCTGCCCGTCACGGCACCGCGCTGACGCCCGACCAGACAGCGGCGGTGATTGAAGAATTGACCGAGGCTGCCTGTCAACCGTTCGACGACCACAGGGCCCGCAACTTGCTGAAGGACATCAAGCAGAAGACTGACATCGTCATCGACGAGGTGACACCGGATGTCGTGACCGGTGCAGGCTTCGACCTGAAGAAGGCCGAGGAGACGGTCACCAGCTTCAAGGCCTTCATCGAACAGAACCGCGACGAGTTGACCGCGCTCCAAATTCTCTACAACCAGCCGGTTGGGCGGCAGCGGCTGACCTGCGCGGCCATCCGCGAGCTGGTGGAGCGGCTGACCGACCCGCCGCTCTACCTGACCACCGCGACGGTCTGGCAGGCCTACTGGGGAGCCCCCACTGAGTGGTCCGACTTGATTGTTAGTGCATGAGGGGCCTTTGGTCCATCTGGACGATGGCTGCCGGAGCTGGCGGCTTCCAGCCGCACCGATATCAATCTTGATCGCCACGTTATCTGGATACCCAAGGCCAAAGCCGGGGCACGAGAACAGCCCATCACCTGCGAATTAGCCGGCTACCTAGCAACCCGGTTGAGCATGCTTCCGCCCGGTTGCCCCTGGCTGTTTCCCTCTCCAGCCAGCCGAGAGGGACACGTTCACACCATCCGGAAGGCTTTCCGCCGTTCAGCAGAGCGCGCCGGGCTCGATCCAGATCAGTTGACGCCGCACACGCTGCGACATACTGCCGTGACCCATCTTGTTCAGGCTGGCGTCGACCTTCCGACCGTTCAACGAATTTCGGGTCACAAGACGCTCGCGATGGTCGCGCGGTATGCCTACCAGAACGGCTCGCACATTAGGGCAGCGATGGATAAGTTAGGCCAGCGGATCGAACAGGCGGATTATTCCGAGAGGGTCGACGCTAGCCCCAAAAAGGTGTCCTAATTACACCGAAATTACACCGGCGCGGTTAGCGGCACGCCTCCAAGCCAGATAACTGGTTGAAAAGTATGGTGCCCAGGGGCGGATTCGAACCACCGACACGCGAATTTTCAGTCCGCTGCTCTACCAACTGAGCTACCTGGGCAACGCGGCCTGCCCTGCGGGGCGCCGTCCGTGCGGCCTTTTAGGAGAATGGCCAGCGACTGTCCAGCGGCAAAATCGCCGGCGGAATTTGCCGCGCCACATGCGGCTGAGACCAGGCGGGCCCCGAGGTGATGAAGGGCGCGATCCAGCCCCAAGCCGCGTACACCTTGCTGCTTGCCCGGATTAATGCCCCTACGGCAAGAGGAGCGCGAACACAAAGCTCGGCAGATTTTCATGGACCATCGCCGTGCCGGCGGCGCTATTGCGAATCCGCAGAAGCGTTCGTGGCCTCCATCGTCGCACCGCAACCGATCAGCCTTCGGCCGCGCCGATCTTAGCCAAGTGATCTTGTCAATTTCTTTCGAGGTCCCGACTGCCGACCCGACTTTCGGGCAACAGCTGGCACGTACGAGCCTTTTTGCTGTCCCCGAAGAGTTGGCCATGCCCGCCACCCTCGAACGGATGAGAGACAATTGGACGGGACCCGGAGAGCGCCAGGCGCCGCCCAGTCGAGCCGCCTGACGGGCGGCGGGGCGCCCTTGACGGGCGCGCCGGTTCCCTGAATTCTCGCAGCTGGCGTCATGATCCGGTCCTCGATCGTCGATGAACCGGCCAAACATCTCTGCCGTCGGGGAACAAGTGGATGTCGATCCCGCAGCCTTATCTCCTGTTTTTGGGCGACGCGCCGGACCAGCTCGCGGCCAAGGTCGCGCAGGGCATCCGCGACTGGCGCCCGGGCGCGAGCGTGGGCCAGTATCGTCTGCCCGGGTGCAAGGCCGACATGGAAATCCCCGACATGACGATCACCCAGGCCGCCACCGCAGGCGCGAAGACCCTGGTGATCGGCGTCGCAAACCGCGGTGGCTTGTTTTCCGACGCCTGGAAAGCGGTGATGATCGAGGCGCTCGAGGCGGGCATCGACATCGCGGCGGGGCTTCACACGCGGTTGAATGCAGACGCGGACCTCGTCGCGGCGGCGAAGCGCAGCGGACGCACGCTGCACGACGTGCGCGTGCCGAACCGCAAATACCCCGTCGCCGATGGTATGCGCCGCGCAGGCAAGCGCCTGCTCGCCGTCGGAACCGACTGTTCGTGCGGCAAGATGTACACCGCACTTGCCATCGAGAAGGCCATGCAGGAGGGCGGTATGAACGCCGATTTCCGCGCCACCGGGCAAACCGGCATCCTGATCGAGGGCGAGGGCGTGCCGCTCGATGCCGTGGTCGCCGACTTCATGGCCGGCGCCGTGGAATGGCTGACGCCGGAGAACGACCCCGACCACTGGGACATCATCGAGGGGCAAGGCTCGCTGTTTCATGCCTCCTATTCCGGTGTGACGCTGGCGCTCATCCACGGCGGCCAGCCCGACGCACTGGTGCTGTGCCACGAGCCTACGCGCACGCATTTGCGCGGCCTGCCGAACTACCCCGTGCCGTCCCTCGAGGAGCTGCGCGATCTCGCGCTCCGCATGGCGCGGATCGTCAACCCGGACTGCCGGGTGATCGGCTGCGCCATCAACACCAAGGCGCTGAGCGGGGCCGACGCCGAAGCCTGCCTCTCCGGGACGGAGGCGCGCCTCGAGCTGCCCTGCGTCGATCCCTACCGCCACGGCGCCGGTCGGCTTGTGGAGGCGCTGTGAGCTGCATCGTCCTCACCGCCCGGATCGAGCGGTTCCCCACGGCCGGCGCCTGGGTCATATCGCGCGGCAGCGTGAACGAGGTCGAGGTGGTGACCGCCGAGGCCCGGCTCGGCGATGCCATGGGCCGAGGCGAATGCCGCCCATACCCGCGCTACGACGAGTTCGCCCAAGGGGTAGTGGCCGATATCGAGGCGGCGGCAGGCGATCTGGGCAGCGACCCCGAGGCCGTCGATCTCGGCCGCCTGATGGCCGCTGGGGCGGCGCGCAACGCGGTAGACTGCGCGCTTTGGGACCTGCGGGCCAAGCTGGCCGGGCAGCGTGTCTGGGCGCTGGCCGGACTGCCCGAGCCGAAGCCGCTGCTGACCGCCTATTCGCTGTCGCTCGACGCGCCCGAGCAGATGCGGGCAAAGGCCGCCGCGAACGCGCACCGTCCGCTCCTGAAAGTCAAGCTGGGTGGCGAGGCCGACCTCGAGCGCATCCGTGCTGTGCGCGCCGGCGCGCCGAAGGCGACGATCATCGTCGATGCCAACGAGGGCTGGACGGCCGAAAGCTATGCCACGCTGGCGCCGGAAATGGCGGCCCTGGGCGTCGCCATGGTCGAGCAGCCACTGCCGGCCTGGGACGATAGTGCCCTCGCAAGCATGGAACGCCCGCTACCGGTTTGCGCCGACGAGGCCTGCCACGACACCGCTTCGCTCGCGGGCCTCGCCGGCAAGTACGACATGGTCAACATCAAGCTCGACAAGACCGGCGGGCTGACCGAGGCCATGCGCCTCAGGGCCGAGGCCGAGCGCATCGGCCTGCGCATCATGGTCGGCTGCATGTTGGCGAGCTCGCTGGCGATGGCGCCCGCCGTGCTGCTGGCGCAGGGCGCCGAGATCGTCGATCTTGACGGACCGCTGCTGCTGGCGAAGGACCGTGACACCCCGCTGATATACGACGAGGCAGGCGTGCACCCCCCGAGCCCCGCGCTGTGGGGATGACCGATCGGACAAGGAGCGAGAGATGAGCCGCACAGTCTACGTGAATGGCGACTACGTGCCCGAGGAGGAGGCCCGGATCTCCGTCTTCGACCGCGGCTTCCTGATGGCCGACGCGGTCTACGAGGTGACCTCGGTGCTCGATAGCAAGCTGGCCGACTATGCCGGACATATGGCGCGGCTTCACCGATCCTTGGGCGAGCTGCAGATGGCGCAGCCGGTCAGCGACGACCAGCTTTTGGAAATCCATCGCGAGCTGGTCCGCCGCAACGGGATCGATGAGGGACTGGTTTACCTCCAGATCACTCGCGGCGCCGCCGACCGGGATTTCGTTTGGCCTAAGAATGCCGCTCCCGGCCTGGTCATGTTCACGCAGAAAAAGGCGTTCGAGGACGCCGAGGGTCCGAAGCGCGGGATCAGGGTCGTCTCGCAACCAGACCTGCGCTGGGGACGGCGCGACATCAAGACGGTGCAACTCCTCTACTCGTCCTTCGCCAAGATGCAGGCGAAGGCGCAAGGCGCCGACGACGCCTGGCTCGTCGAAGACGGCTATGTCACCGAAGGCACCTCGAACAACGCCTATATCGTGACCAGGGACGGCACCATCGTCACGCGCGAGCTCTCGCACGAGATCCTGCACGGCATCACCCGCGCCTCGGTGTTGAAGCTCGCGAAGGAGGCGCAGATGAAGGTGGTCGAGCGCCCGTTCACCATTGCCGAGGCGCAAGCCGCGGCCGAGGCCTTCATCACGGCGGCCTCGACCTTCGTGTGCCCGGTGGTGGAGATCGACGGCACAACCGTGGGCGAGGGCCACCCCGGACCGGTGGCGAAGCGGTTGCGCGAGATTTACCTCGCGCACGCGCGTGCAAGCGCCATCTGAAGCAAGCAGAGCGGCCATCCAACCGGTGGCGCTCGGGGCTGGGGAACTGGCGCACCCGACAGGATTCGAACCTGTGACCTCTGCCTTCGGAGGGCAGCGCTCTATCCAGCTGAGCTACGGGTGCCCGGCGCTCGCGTATATACCGGGGCGTGGGGGCGTGCAACCGCAGCGTCGATCATGCGCACCAGCGCATGTCAAAGCAGTGCCTGGGCACGGAAGCTCACGTCTCGCTCCTTGCCGACGACGACATGGTCGTGCACCGTGACGCCCACGGCGCGGGCGGCCATCTCGATCTGGCGGGTCATGTCGATGTCGGCCTGGCTGGGTGTCGGATCGCCCGAGGGGTGGTTGTGCACCAGGATGAAGGCGGACGCGTTGAGCTCGAGCGCGCGCTTGACCACCTCGCGTGGATACACGGGCACATGGTCGACGGTGCCGCGGGCCTGCTCCTCATCGGCAATCAGCACGTTCTTGCGATCGAGGAACAGGATGCGGAACTGCTCGGTTTCCCGGTGCGCCATGGTGGCCTTGCAGTAGTCCATCAACGCCGCCCAGCTCGTGATCGCGGGACGGTTCATGACGCGTGCGCGGGCAAGACGATGCGCGGCGGCCTCGATGACCTTGATCTCGCAGATCGCCGCCTCGCCGACGCCGGGTACCTCGCAAAGCCGGGCGGCGGGCGCGGAAATCACCCCGTTGAAGTCGCCAAAGCGGGCCAGGAGCTGCTTGGCCAGCGGCTTGACGTCGCGACGCGGTATGGCGCGGAACAGCACCAGCTCGAGCATTTCATAATCGGCGAGGCTGGCCGGCCCGGCTGAGAGGAACCTTTGCCGAAGGCGCATCCGGTGGTCGTGGAAATGCGCGGGCTCCACGCCAGCCGCCTGAGGCTCCGGCTTCGAGCGGGTCGAATGGCCTTCCCCGGGGATCGTATCGCCGGCGAAAAGGTCCACCGAAGCGCCGTCGCCGAATCCGCCGGTCGCCCGACCCGCTCCGGCTTTTTCCTTCCGCACGGCAAGCCCCCCGAATTCAGACTTCCACCAAACAGCTGGCCGATTTTGGTTACCATGGGGTTACCGCGGCTGCTCCCGGTTGCCCGGGAAGCGATTTCGGCTATCGTGGCCGCCGCTCCGGGCGTGGCGGAATTGGCAGACGCAGGGGACTTAAAATCCCCCGGCTACGGCCTTGTGGGTTCGAGTCCCACCGCCCGGACCAGGGTCAGATCAAAAAGGAAAAGGCGCCTTAATGCCCGATCCCCGAGGGGTCTCGGACGGCGCCTTTCCACATTCGCGCGATCGGGCGAAGAACCGCGACCCCGGCCCTGCTCGCCGGCCTCACTTGGGCCGGTTTCTGCCCGACTCCCCCGCCCGCGTTACTTCATGCCTTCGCGGTGCTTCACCGCGAACTCCTCCTCCGGCGAGAACACCAGGGTGCTCCGGCCATAAAGCGCGAAGTACAGGATCAGCAGTAGGTACCAGATCGCTACGCCGATGATGCCCTGCTGGTACAAGGGATCGCTGAGCTGGAAGATGATCGTGACGATGGCGATGATCGCCGTCAGCGTCGCACCCAGCGTGCCGAACGGGCTGGTGTAGGGCCGCTCGATGTTGGGGAAGCGCCGACGCAACTGCAGGAAGGTCAGTGCCTGCAGGAGGTAGGAGAACATCGCGCCGAACACCGCCATGTTCAGAAGCGTGCCGCCGATGATGGTGCCGGCCGCCTCACCGCCCTCGGCGAACCAAACCACGAGCATCACCAAGAAGCCGATGATGGCGCCGGTGAAGAGCGCGATGTTCGGCGTCTTGTGCTCGCCATGGGTGACCGAGAGGAAATGCGGGATATAGCCCGCGCGGCTGAGCGAGTAGATCTGCCGCCCGAAGGCGAAGATGATCGAGTGGAAGCTCGCCACCAGCCCCGCCACCGCGAACAGCGCCAGGAGCTTGCCCCAGCCTGCCCCGTAGATCACCGCGAAGCCGTCCAGGATCGGCTGGCCCGAGCTGCCATAGGCGAACGCGCCACCCGGGATCGCCGGGTTGATCACCAGGATCAGGAAGCCGAGCCCGATCAGGGTGAACATGCCCAGCATGATGCCCTTGGGCATGTCGCGCTTGGGATCGACCGATTCCTCGGCTGCCAGCGGCAGCTGCTCGATGGCGAGGAACAGCCAGACGGCGAAGGGCAGCGCAGCCAGCACGCCATGCACCCCCATCGGCAGGAATGGCCCGCCGCCGCCCTTGAGCTCGACCGCGGCCCCGTTCGGCCCGGCGCCCACGTTCATGGCCCAGTGGCTGAAGCTGAACTGGCCCGAGAACAGCGCGCTCAACATAAAGAAGGCGAGGATCGCGATGGCGATCAGCGTCACCGTGACCGTCACCTTGAACGACAGCGATACCCCGCGCGCGTTGAGGCCGACGAAGATCACATAACCGACCAGCCACCACAGCGGCTGCCACGAATCGGGCGTCGAGGTGATCTGCGTCATGTAGGTGCCGATGAAGTAGACCACCACTGCCGGGGTCAGCACGTATTCGATGTTCTCGGCGATCCCGGTGATGAAGCCGCCCCATGGCCCGAAGGCGGTGCGGGCGAAGGAATAGGCGCCGCCCGTGTGCGGCAGCGCCGGGCTCATCTCGGCGATCGAGTAGGTCAGGCCGAGATACATGATGGCGATGATGATGGTGGCGACGAACATGCCGCCCCAGCCGCCGACGGCAAAGCCGAGGTTCCACCCCGAGAAGTCGCCGGAGATGACCGCGCCCACTCCGAGCGCCCACAGCGAGAAGACGCCGGCGTGTCGATTGAGGTGGCGCTTCTCGAAATATAAGCTGTCCGGGATGTGGTAGCTTATCCCGCCCTCGTGTCTCTTGGATTCATTGGCCATGATACGGTCCCCCCGTCATTGATGGCGTGCTACGCTGGTCTTACTTGTGTTGAGTCTTCGATTGGGTTTCGCCCGAAGGCGCCGCGCCGGCGGCGCTTCGGGGCCTTTCAGATTCACCCTTTGCCATTTGCCCTCCGTCACAGGACACCAATGAACGGCGCGCTCACGGCGTTCCCCGCGCCGTTCGCGCCCATTCTGCCAGGTCGGCCTCAGCCGGGCGAC